>NZ_AJWE01000019.1:0-59863 GCF_000281145.1 Rhizobium sp. CF142
GGCACCCCGCCGGCAGGCGGCAGTCACGGCGCGCACCAAGGATTTAAAGAAGGCGGGGCAGAATATATGAGCATGTTCGGTTCATCCCATTTCGGATTGCCGCGCCTGAAGCCGCTTTCGTCGAAGCGGTCGCACATCGTTTCGGTACTCGACATCGGTTCGACCAAGGTCGTCTGCATGATCGGCCGCCTGACGCCGCGTGAGGAAAGCCAGATCCTGCCGGGTCGCACGCACAATATCGAGATCATCGGCATCGGCCATCAGCGTTCGCGCGGCATCAAGACCGGCGTGATCGCCGATCTCGATGCGCTGGAAAGCGTCATTCGCCTTGCCGTCGACGCGGCCGAGCGCATGGCGGGCCTCACCGTGGAGAGCCTGATCGTCAACCTGACGGCCGGCCGCCTCGGCAGCGACATCTATACCGCGACCATCGATCTCGGCGGTCAGGAAGTCGAGTTGAACGACCTGAAGAAGGTGCTTTCGGCCGCCTGCCAGCAGTCGCTGCGCCAGGACCGGGCCGTCCTGCATTCGCTGGCGACCGGCTTCTCTCTCGACGGTGAGCGCGGCATCCGCGATCCGCTGGCGATGTATGGCGATGCACTCGGTGTCGACATGCATGTCGTGACCGCGGAACGCTCGGCGCTCAAAAATCTCGAGCTCAGCGTCAACAGGGCGCATCTTTCGGTGGAAGGAATCGTTGCAACACCTTATGCATCTGGTCTTGCCGCACTCGTCGACGATGAAGTCGAACTTGGCTGTGCGGCCATCGACATGGGCGGCGGCACGACGACGATTTCGGTCTTTGCCGAAGGCAAGCTTGTCCATACCGATGCTGTCGGCCTCGGCGGTCATCATGTGACGACCGACCTCGCACGCGGCCTTTCCACACGGATCGAGGATGCTGAACGTTTGAAGGTGGTCCACGCTTCGGCGCTGACCAATTCTTCCGACGAGCGTGAGCTGATCTCCATTCCGCCGATCGGCGAGGATGATCGTGATCAGCCGACGCAGGTGCCGCGGGCTCTGGTCTCGCGCATCGTTTCGGCGCGCATCGAAGAGACGATGGAACTCATCCGCGACCGGATCCAGCGTTCGGGCTTCAGCCCGATCGTCGGCAAGCGTGTCGTGCTGACGGGTGGCGCCAGCCAGCTCACCGGCCTTGCCGAAGTGGCGCGCCGCATCCTGGCCCGCAACGTCCGTATCGGTCGTCCGATGGGTGTCTCGGGTCTTCCGACGGCAGCCAAGGGCCCGGCCTTTTCGACGGCCGTCGGGTTGATGATCTATCCGCAGGTCGCGGACATGGAAACACATGCGTCACAGAGCAGCCTGCTTCTGTCGCTTGGAGGTAATAACAGCCGCATCGCCCGCATGGGCCAGTGGCTGAAGGAAAGCTTTTGAAATTGAGTGAATTGGCCGGCGTGGCGATGCGGCCAGAGAGAGAAGGAACTGGTACCATGACTATCAAGCTGCAAAAGCCTGACATCACCGAGCTGAAGCCGCGCATCACCGTGTTCGGCGTCGGCGGCGGCGGCGGCAATGCCGTCAACAACATGATTTCCGCAGGCCTCCAGGGCGTCGACTTCGTCGTTGCCAACACGGATGCCCAGGCTCTGACGATGACGAAGGCCGAACGGATCATTCAGCTCGGCGCCAGCGTCACGGAAGGTCTCGGCGCCGGCTCACAGCCGGAAGTCGGCCGTGCAGCCGCCGAAGAATGCATTGACGAGATCGTCGATCACCTGAACGGCACGCATATGTGCTTCGTCACCGCCGGCATGGGCGGCGGCACCGGTACGGGTGCTGCTCCTGTTGTCGCACAGGCCGCCCGCAACAAGGGCATCCTGACGGTCGGCGTCGTCACCAAGCCGTTCCACTTCGAAGGCGGACGCCGCATGCGTCTGGCCGAATCCGGCATTCAGGAACTGCAGAAGTCTGTCGATACGCTTATCGTCATTCCGAACCAGAATCTCTTCCGGATCGCCAACGACAAGACGACCTTTGCCGACGCTTTCGCCATGGCCGACCAGGTTCTCTACTCGGGTGTTGCCTGCATCACCGACCTGATGGTGAAGGAAGGTCTCATCAACCTCGACTTCGCTGACGTCCGTTCGGTCATGCGCGAAATGGGCCGCGCAATGATGGGTACGGGTGAAGCTTCCGGTTCGGGCCGCGCCATGCAGGCCGCCGAAGCGGCGATCGCCAACCCGCTGCTCGACGAAACCTCGATGAAGGGCGCACAGGGCCTGCTGATCTCCATCACCGGCGGTCGCGACCTCACGCTCTTCGAAGTCGACGAAGCTGCAACCCGCATCCGCGAAGAAGTCGATCCGGACGCCAACATCATCCTCGGGGCGACCTTCGACGAATCGCTCGAAGGCATCATCCGCGTCTCGGTCGTCGCCACCGGTATCGACCGCGCGATGAACCAGGCTGCCGATCGTTCGTTCCAGCCGGTCGCAAAGCCGGCTATCCGTCCCTCCGCGGCCGTTGCTCCGGCTCCGGCCGCAGTTCAGCCTGCTCCGGTAATGCAGGCACCGAAGGCCGACCAGATTGCACAGACCATCCGTATGGCTGAAGCGGAGATGGAACGTGAACTGGAAATCCCGGCTCCGCGTGCCGCTGCCCCGATCCAGCAGCAGCCGGCGATGCAGGAAACCTTCCGCCCGCAGAGCAAGATTTTTGCTTCTGCGCCTGAAGCAGCCCCGGTGATCCGTCAAGCTCCGGTACAGCCGGCTCCCGTCATGCAGCAGTCGGCTCCACAGCCGGTCATGCAGCAGCAGCCAATGCACCAGCCGGTGATCCGCCAGGCTCCCGAGCAGGTCCGCATGCCGAAGGTCGAGGACTTCCCGCCGGTCGTCCAGGCTGAGATCGACCATCGCTCGCAGCCTGCTGCTTCGCACGTCCAGGAAGAGCGCGGCCCGATGGGTCTGCTCAAGCGAATCACCAATTCGCTCGGCCGCCGCGAAGAGGAGGTCGCTCCGGAAATGACCTCCGCGCCGGCTGCATCCTCGCAGCAGCGCCGTCCGCTGTCGCCGGAAGCAAGCCTCTACGCACCGCGTCGCGGTAACCTCGACGACCAGGGCCGTGCCGTTCCGCAGGCCCGCATGATGCAGGAAGACGACCAGCTGGAAATCCCGGCCTTCCTGCGCCGCCAGTCGAACTGAGAAGAGCACTTCTCCACAGAAAACGCCCGGGACTGTAATCCCGGGCGTTTGCATTTCTACCTGATTGAATTCTAAATGCTTTTCGCTCTGCGGATTTCGTAACAAATCGAAACGAACAGTGATTTGGATTGCAGCGCGCGTCCACGTAAGTATGAGGCAAGCGAACTGCCCTTAGAGTCCGCTTCGAGCGGTTCGGGCAGTGTAGAAGAAAGATCCAGCCGGTTGGCAACAATGGGTATGGAAGAATAAAGGCAGAATTTTATGGGACTTGGCTTGTTGGGCTTTCAGACGACGGTATCGCGTCCGGTGACTCTTTCGGGCATCGGCGTTCATTCTGGTGCCGACGTTTCGATCACCTTCAATCCGGCCGAAGCCGGCACCGGCGTGATTTTCCAGCGCATCCATGACAATGGCGACGTTAGCGAACTGAAGGCTGTCTCCTCGCAGGTCGGCAATACCGATCTCTGCACCGTTCTCGGCTTCTCGCCGGCCCATTCCGTCGCGACGATCGAACACGTGATGGCAGCCGTTTACGCTCTCGGCCTCGACAATGTCGTGATCGAAGTCAGCGGCGCCGAAATGCCGATCATGGATGGCAGCTCGGTTCCCTTCGTCGAAGCTATCGAACAGGTCGGTCTCGTTTCCCTCGGCGTCAAGCGCCGCTACATCCGCATCACCAAGCCGGTTCGTATCGAGCATGGCGGTTCCTGGAGCGAGTTCCGCCCCTATGACGGCACGCGCTTCGAAGTCGAGATCGATTTCGAATGCCCGCTGATCGGCCGCCAGAAGTGGGAAGGCGATCTCACCGCCGCCGTCTTCAAGACCGAACTGTCGCGTGCGCGCACCTTCGGCTTCATGCGTGATGTCGAGCGTCTCTGGGCTTCGGGCCATGCCCTCGGCTCCTCGCTTGAAAACTCGGTCGTCATCTCCGACGACAATACCGTCATCAATGTCGAAGGCCTGCGCTATGCCAAGGACGAGTTCGTGCGTCACAAGACGCTCGATGCCGTCGGCGATCTGGCGCTCGCCGGCGCACAGTTCATCGGCTGCTACCGTTCCTATCGCGGCGGCCACAAGATGAACGCCAACGCTCTCAAGGCACTGCTCAGCGATGCCTCGGCCTATGAAGTGGTCGAGACTTCGACGCCGCGCCAGCGCGTTGCCGTTCGCGAATTCATTGCAGTCAGCGCTCCGGAATTCGCCCCCTGGTCGGCATGACCTCCAGTATACCAATTAAGGCCAGGGCCGCCTCCTAACGGGGGCGGTTTTTTTATGGGGAAGGGGCCACAAGCGCGTCGATAGATGTTTTGCGGCATATATTTAGCCGCTGCCGCTTCGAATGCCGGTGAAAAGCCAGACATTCTCGGCAGTGCTGCCACAAAAATGCGTTAATGCGTGATCATTGCGTTGCTCTTGACAGGTATTTGTGGCTAGAAACGCCAGCTAGGCGTGGCTGCTGTGGAGTGGACGGCGGCGGTGGGATTCTTTCGAATGGCTTATGCAAGGTCTGACATGATGATGAAGACAGCGCGCGCTTTGCTCGCATCCGTGATGGTGCTGAGCGCAGGTGCCTTGATTTCCGGCTGCCAGTCGGACCCTGATATCGACATCACCAAGCTCGGCCTCGAAACCGATCCGCCAGATGTGCTTTACACCCAAGGCCTCGCCAACATGAAGGCCGGCAACATGGCCGAAGCTGCGCGCAAGTTCGACGCGATCGATGCGCAGAACCCCTTCTCGGAATGGGCGCGCAAGGCGCTCGTCATGAGCACCTTCGTCAAATACCGCCAGGGCCGCTTCGACGACGCGCTTGCATCGGGCAACCGTTATATGGCGCAATATCCGAAGTCCAAGGATGCCGCTTACGTGCAGTATCTCGTGGGCCTGACCTATTCCAAGCAGATCGTCGACGTGACACAGGACCAGCGCGCCTCGCAGAAGACGATCGAGGCGATGCAGGCCGTCGTCGACAACTATCCTGACTCCGAATACGTGGATGACGCGCAGGCCAAGATGCGCTTTGCGCGCGACCAGCTGGCCGGCAAGGAAATGCAGGTCGGCCGCTATTACATGGAGCGCAAGGAATATCTTGCCGCGATCTCGCGCTTCCGCATCGTCGTCGAGAAATATCCGAACACGAATCAGGTGGAGGAGGCGCTCGCCCGTCTCGTCGAAGCCTATTATGCGTTAGGCGTCGTCGAGGAGGCGCAGACTGCCGCTGCCGTTCTCGGTCACAATTATCCCGACAGCCAGTGGTATGCTGATTCTTACAAGCTGCTGCAGTCGGGCGGCGCGGAACCGCGTGAAAACAAGGGTTCGTGGATCGCTGCAGCGGGCAAGAAACTCCTTCTCGGTTCCTGAGGCCAATGCTGATCCAGCTTTCGATCCGCGATATCGTTCTGATCGAGCGGCTGGATCTTGCCTTCGAGACCGGCCTCTCCGTGCTGACGGGTGAGACGGGTGCGGGCAAATCCATCCTGCTCGACAGTCTGTCGCTGGCCCTTGGCGGGCGCGGCGATGGCGGCCTCGTTCGCCATGGCGAGGAGAGGGGCCAGGTGACCGCCGTCTTTGATGTCGGCCTGGATCACGGCGCCCGCAGGCTCTTGCGCGAAAACGGCATCGATGACGAAGGCGATCTGATCTTTCGCCGCCAGCAATCCTCCGATGGGCGCACCAAGGCCTATGTGAACGACCAGCCTGTCAGCGTGCAGCTAATGCGTCAGGCTGGACAGATGCTGGTCGAGATCCACGGCCAGCACGACGACCGCGCACTTGTCGATACCAATGCCCACAGAACGCTGCTCGACGCCTTTGCGGGCATCAACGAGGATGTGCAGGGCGTGGCCGCGCTGTACCGGCAGTGGCGCGACAGCGAGCGCACGCTCAAGAAGCACCGCGAGAAGGTCGAGGTCGCTGCCCGCGAGGCGGATTATCTGCGCTCCTCCGTCGAAGAGCTCGAAAAGCTCTCGCCACGCGATGGCGAAGAGGATGAGCTTGCCGACCGCCGCCAGAAGATGATGAAGGCGGAGCGTATTGCCGGCGATATCGCCGAGGCCTCCGAATTCCTCAACGGCAATGCCTCTCCCGTGCCGCATATCGCCTCGCTGGTGCGTCGTCTGGAGCGCAAGAGCCATGAGGCGCCCGGCCTGCTGGAAGACACTGTAGCCCTGCTCGATGCGGCGCTGGATCAGCTTTCGAATGCGCAGATGGAAGTGGAAGCCGCGCTGCGCAAGACAGAATATGATCCGAAGGAACTGGAGCGCGTCGAAGAGCGGTTGTTTGCGCTGCGCGCTGCCTCCCGTAAATATTCCGTTCCCGTCACCGAGCTTCCGGCGCTCGCCGTGCGTATGATCAGCGATCTTGCCGATCTCGATGCCGGTGAGGAGCGCCTCTCCAAACTCGAGGCGGAAGTCGGGGTCGCCAAGGCGAATTACGATGCGGCCGGCCGCTCGCTTTCCGAGAAACGTCACCATGCCGGCGATGCGCTGGCGCAGGCCGTCATGGCCGAGCTGCCGGCGCTGAAGCTCGAGCGCGCCCGCTTCATGGTGGAGATCACCACCGATGCGGAGGAGGCGACGGCCGAGGGCATCGATGTTGTGGAATTCCACGTCCAGACCAATCCGGGCACACGGCCGGGCTCGATCATGAAGGTCGCCTCGGGCGGCGAACTCTCGCGCTTCCTGCTGGCGCTCAAGGTGGCGCTTGCCGACCGCGGCTCGGCGCCGACGCTCGTCTTTGACGAAATCGACACGGGCGTGGGTGGAGCGGTGGCGGATGCGATCGGCCAGCGGCTGAAACGGCTTTCCGAGCGCGTGCAGGTTCTCTCCGTCACTCATGCGCCGCAGGTGGCGGCCCGCGCTGCCACGCATCTCTTGATCTCCAAGGGGCCGTCCGGCGACGGCTCCGACAAGATCGCCACGCGTGTCGCAACCATGGCCCAGAAGGACCGCACGGAAGAGATTGCCCGCATGCTCGCAGGGGCCTCCGTGACGGAAGAGGCGAGGGCGGCTGCCGCGCGGTTGCTGGCGGGGAACGGCTAGGCATAAGCCGCCGGTGACAAGCCGGAGGTGCTGCGCTATCTGACGTCACCCACCGGTGAGGTTCGGCCATGATGCGGCTTTTCCATTTCAGCGATGATCCCGCTATTGCGGTTTTTGAGCCGCGCCCTGTGCGCGTTCCCTCGGAGCGTCTGGCGGGAATGGAATGGCTGAACGGTCCGCTCGTCTGGGCGATCGATGACATCCACGACTTCATGTATCTCTTTCCGCGCGATTGTCCGCGTATTCTGATCTGGGCGACGCCCGAGACATTAGATGAAGATCGCCGCTTGCTCGGCGACTGGCGGGGTGCCGCCTATATCGAGCGTGGCTGGCTGGCGCGGCTGTAGGCCGAAAGCATCCACCGCTACGAGATGCCGTCCGATAGTTTCGAGGACCTGCAGGACGCGGGAATGTGGGTGTCGCGCAGGACGGTTCTGCCGCTCGCACTCACAGCCATGTCCGGCCTCGATCGCGAATTTGCGCCGCGCGGCATCGAGCTCCGTGTCGTTGACAGCCCCATGCCGCTGAAGGCCCTGCAGGATAGTGCGCTACATGTCAGCGCCATCAGACTGCGCAACGCGCAGCCATAATTCAAAACATTGGTGCTATTTCAATCGCGGAATTTTGCTCTAAAACCATTGCAGATTCTCTGGAGTGAAGCTGCATGTCGACCGAATCCGTCGCTGTTGAGGACCTGACCCTTGAAGACGCTGCCATCGAACTGGGACGGCTGGCCAAGGAGGTTGCGCGTAACGATGCGCTCTATCATGGCAAGGACCAGCCGGAGATTTCCGATGCTGACTATGACGCGCTGAAGCGCCGCAACGATGCGATCGAGGCGCGGTTTCCGGAGCTCATTCGCGAGGACAGCCCGTCACGCCGCGTGGGGGCCGAGCCGTCCAACACGTTTGCGCCTGTCGTTCATGCCCGGCCGATGCTGTCGCTCGACAACACCTTTTCTCAAGAGGATGTGCGCGACTTCGTTGCCAGCGTCTATCGCTTCCTCGGCCGCCTGCCGGACAATTCCATCGCCTTTACGGCCGAGCCGAAAATTGACGGGCTTTCCATGTCGATCCGCTATGAGAACGGCAAGCTGGTGACGGGCGCGACCCGCGGCGACGGCACGACGGGCGAAAACGTCACGGCCAATATCCGCACCATCAAGGAAATCCCAAACGAGCTGCCGAAGGGTGTTCCATCCGTCGTGGAAGTGCGCGGCGAGGTCTACATGGCCAAGAGCGACTTCATGGCGCTGAACGCTCAAATGGAGGCCGAAGGCAAGCAGACATATGTCAATCCGCGCAACACTGCCGCGGGGTCGCTGCGCCAGCTCGACGCGAAAGTGACGGCGAGCCGCAAGCTGAGATTCTTCGCTTATGCCTGGGGCGAGATGTCGGACATGCCCGCCGATACGCAGATGGGCATGGTCGAGACCTTCAAAAGCTGGGGTTTCCCGGTCAATCCGTTGATGAAGCGGCTGAGCTCGGTTGACGATATCCTTGCCCATTACAGCGAGATCGGCCTCGAACGACCGGACCTCGATTACGATATCGATGGCGTCGTCTACAAGGTGGACAGCCTCGAGCTGCAGCAGCGTCTCGGCTTCCGCTCGCGCAGCCCGCGCTGGGCGACTGCGCACAAGTTTCCTGCCGAGCAGGCCTTCACTGTTGTCGAGAATATCGACATCCAGGTCGGCCGGACCGGCGCGCTGACGCCGGTGGCGCGGCTGACGCCGATCACCGTCGGCGGCGTCGTCGTCACCAATGCGACCCTGCACAATGAGGATTATATCAAGGGTATCGGCAACAACGGCGAGCGCATCCGTGAGGAGGAGCACGATATCCGCATCGGCGACACCGTCATCGTGCAGCGTGCCGGTGACGTGATCCCGCAGGTGCTCGATGTCGTCATGGAAAAGCGGCCTGCTGAGGCGCAGCCCTATCAGTTTCCGAAAGTGTGCCCGGTCTGCGGTTCGCATGCGGTGCGTGAGCGGCATGAAAAGACCGGCAAGCTCGATTCCGTCACTCGTTGCACCGGCGGCTTCATATGTCGCGCGCAGGCGACGGAAGAGCTAAAGCACTTCGTTTCGCGCAATGCCTTTGATATCGAGGGACTTGGCTCCAAGCAGATCGACTTCTTCTTCGAGAGCGAGGATCCTGCGCTGCAGATCCGCACGGCGCCCGATATTTTCACGCTGGAGAAGCGGCAGCAGCAGTCGATCACCAAGCTGGAGAATATCGACGGTTTCGGCAAGGTCAGCGTCGGCAAGCTCTATGCGGCGATCAATGAGCGACGCAGCATTGCCCTTCATCGCTTCATCTACGCGCTCGGCATTCGTCATGTGGGTGAGACGACGGCGAAGCTCCTGTCGCGCTCCTACAATACCTACGAGGCCTTTGCGACGGCAATGAAGGAGGCGGCAACGCTTTCGGGCGATGCCTGGAACGACCTCAACACCATCGAGGGCATCGGCGAGGTCGTGGCGCGCGCCATTGTGGAATTCTACAAGGAGCCACGCAATATCGAGGTGATCGGCCGCCTGATCGACGAGGTGACGCCGCAGGAGGCCGAACAGCCGGTTACAACGGGTAGCCCGGTCGCGGGCAAGACGGTCGTCTTTACCGGTTCGCTGGAGAAGTTCACCCGCGAAGAGGCGAAGGCGAGGGCCGAAGGCCTCGGGGCAAAAGTGGCGGGTTCGGTCTCCAAGAAGACCGATATCGTGGTTGCTGGCCCCGGCGCCGGCTCCAAGCTCGACAAGGCCCGCGAACTCGGTGTCCAGACCATGGACGAGGACGAGTGGCTGGCGCTGATTGGCGGGTGAGGGGAGCACTGCGCTAGACGTCGGGCCTCCGTCTTTTTACAGGCCTGCCTTTTACTCGCCGTCATGCTCGGGCTTGTCCCGAGGATCTGCCAGGCATCAATATATGAGACGGCATTAGATGCTCGGGACAAGCCCGAGCATGACGGAGGAGAGGTTGGCAGACCCAGTTGTAGTTAGAGCCCGCCGCTCTTCTCGTTCCTCAGCCGCGCCATCGTATAGGCATCGACATATTGCCCGTCGCGATAGCCGAAGGACCTGAGCAGACCTTCCTTCTCGAAGCCGAATTTCTCGTAGAGGCGGATGGCTGCCTTGTTATCCGTGTAGACGGTCAATTCCATCCGCTTAATGTCGTGCCAGTTATCAGCGGCGTCGAGGAAGGCGGCCATCAGGAAGGTTCCGACGCCGCGGCCGGTGAAATCGTCGTGCACCCCCATGCCGAGACTTGCGGCGTGCTGGCGTCGCCCTTCGAAGCGGTTCATACCGCCGTTGGCAACGAGCTTGCCATCGAGCTCGACGACGAGATTGAGCGCACTGGGCGAGGGGGTTTCCATACGCTTGCGCACGGCGTCGATGCTTTGAAAGGGCGGGCGCAGTGTTCCCGCCCGGTAGCCCGGCAGGTTCATCAGTTCGGTGACGGCTTCGAGATCGCTCATGCGCAAGGCGCGAACGCTGAGGCCTTGCAAGAAAGGATTCTCGGGTGGGGTATCCTGATTGACTGACATCATACTCTCCTTGGGGTTCTAAAAGAGGAGAGCGGAGTTTTCGGAAAACCCTGCTCGCCTCGGCAGGGTTCTCGAGGATGATCGGACGGCTAGTGACGCACTATCTCTCCCGCGTACCCTGCAAGGGTCGTGGTGATAAGATGAAGGGTGTGGGCCGCAGAGTTGATCATGGACGGAAGTTTCGCCATTCGCGTGCAGATGTCAACAGGCCATAATTTGCCTTCGGATGCGGCTATCTTTATTCCGATAAGGACAGACGATTCGGATATCTGCCCGTGAAGACCATCGCCATCGATTTCGAGACAGCCAACGAACAGCGCGGCAGTGCTTGCTCGGTCGGCCTTGCCTGGATCGAAGACGGGCGGGTGACGCGGGTCGAGGAGCGGCTGATCCGCCCACGCGACATGCGCTTTTCCGGCATGAATATCGCGATCCACGGCATTCGCCCTGAGCATGTCGAGGATGCGCCTGAATTCCCCGAGGTCATGGACGAGTTTGTTGACGACTTCCGAGGCGCGACGATGATCGCTCATAATGCCGCCTTCGATTTCAGCGTCTGGCGGGCGAGCCTCGATCTTTACCGGCAGTCCTATCCGGAGCTGACCTATCTCTGCAGCCTGAAGATGGCGCAGCGCATCTGGCCGCATTTCCTGTCGCACCGGCTGAACCTGATTGCCGAGCATCTCGGCCTGCGTTTCGTCCACCATAATGCGGCTGAAGATGCTGCCGTTTGCGCGGCAGCGGCAATCGAAATGGCAAAGGCCGTCAAGGCTGCGACGGTTGCCGCCATTCCAGCTGTCATCGGTATGACACCAGGTAGGCTGATGGCGGCCGGCTACGCGCCCTGCACCTGCCGCAAGAGCTGAGCTTCGCTTTCTTGCAAAGGGTTTGGCCATTCTTATCTTAGCTTCCGGATCAACACGGGAGTTGCCATGTCCGCTTTGCGCAATCTTTTCCTCTCTGCAGCGTTCCTCACCGTTTCCGCAGGCGCGACATCCGCAGAAGTCGTCGGCAAGGTCGGGGTCGACTGGATCGGCAACGACATCATAATCGAGGCGGTCTCCGACCCTGAGGTGAAGGGAGTGACCTGCCATGTCACCTATTTCGACCGCAGCCTGATCGACCGGTTCAAGAACGGCAACTGGTTCGAAGATCCCTCGAACAATTCCATCGCCTGCCGCCAGACGGGGCCGATCGAGATCGGCAATATCGATATGTCCAAGGATGGCAGCGAAGTGTTTCGCCAGGGCATGTCGCTGATCTGGAAGACGCTGGCAGTCAACCGCATCTACGACAAGGCGAATAATACGCTAATCTATCTCGCCCATTCGCGCGAGCTGACGGATGGTTCGGCGAAGATGTCGATTTCGACGATCCCGCTCTACGGGCAGGACGTGGTGTGGAAGAACGGCAAGCCGCAATGAAAAAGGCCCGGACGAGCCGGGCCTTCTGATACCAGATGGGAAGAGCGATCAGGCAGCTTCGCGTGACAGCTCGTCGGCGATGACGGTGTCGAGGTTGAGGAAGCAGACCATGGTCTTTTCGAGCGCGACGATGCCGCGGCAGAAGGCGCGCTGGGCTTCCGGGATGATTTCCGGCGGCGGCTGAAGGTCTTCGCTCTTGATGGTCATCATGTCGGAGACCTGCTCGACCAGCAGGCCGACGAGCTTACCGGCGATGTCGGTGACGATGATGGCGGAACGCTCTGACGGCTCCGTCATCTTCATGCCGAGGCGGCAGGCCATGTCGATGACCGGGATCACCGCGCCGCGCAGGTTGATGAGGCCGAGAACGTAAGGCGGGGTGTGCGGCATCGGGGTGACCGGCGCCCAGCCGCGGATTTCGCGGATGGCCATGATGTCGATGCAGAATTCCTGATCGCCCAGATGGAACGAAACGATTTCGAGATAGGCACCCGACTGCTTGATGGCGTTGTTGTTGTTCATGATCAGAATTCTTCCCAGTTGTCTCCGGCCGGAGAGGCGAGTGTCCTGGCGGCTGCGCCGCCCGTGAATGCGCCCGCGACCTTGCCGATGAGGCGCCGTGCGGGTGAAGACTTCGGATGCGAGGCTGCGGAGGCTTCTCGCGGCGTTTGACGGGCGCTCATGCCCTCGCCGATATTGAACTGCCGAACCAGCTGCGTCAGGTTTTCCGCATCAGTTGCGAGAGTGTGGCTGGCGGCGTTCGTTTCTTCCACCATGGCCGCATTCTTCTGCGTCACCTGATCCATCTGGCTGATGGCTGTATTGATCTCATTCAGTCCGACTGATTGTTCGCGCGCAGAGGTTACGATTGATTTAACATGACCGTCGATGCGCAAAACATCTTCGCCGATCTGGCGCAAAGCCTCGCCGGCAGCCGTCACTAATTCGCCGCCGATTTTGACTTCAGCGCCGGATTTTCCGATCAAGGTCTTGATATCCTTGGCTGCTCCGGCTGCGCGGCCGGCCAGTTCGCGCACTTCCTGGGCGACGACCGCAAAACCCTTGCCGGCTTCGCCAGCACGCGCCGCTTCGACGCCGGCGTTGAGTGCCAGCAGATTCGTCTGGAAAGCAATCTCATCAATGACGTTGATGATGGTGCCGATCTCGCGGGAAGCGCCTTCGATTCGCTCCATCGCGGCCATCGCATCGCCAACGATGGCATCGGATTTCTCGGTGTTCTGGCGAGTGTGAGCGACCATGTTGCCGACTTCCTCGGCGCGGTTGGTGGCGTTACGGACGGTGGCGGTGATCTCGTCCAGCGCCGCCGAGGTCTCTTCCAGGGAAGCGGCCTGTTGTTCTGTGCGCTTGGCAAGGTCGTCGGCGGCGGCTCGCATCTGGTGGCTGTTGGCCTGAATCGAGCCGCTGTTCTGGGCAATGTCGCTCATCGCCCTGCGCAGGCGCATGGCAGTCTGGTTGAAATCTTGACGCAGCCTTTCCAGCTCGTCGCGGAATGGCTGGTCGATGGTCGCCGTCAGATCGCCGTTGGCAAGGCGGGTGAGGCCCTGCGCGAGCGCCATGACGGCGGCGCTCAGCGCCTCCGCATCGGCAAGCTTGGCAGATTCGCGCTCGCGGCGCTCGGCATCGCTGCGCTGGCGGTCGGTCTCGGTGCGGGCTTCCAGATCGATCTTTTCGATGGCTGCAAGGCGGAAGCGTTCGGCGGCGCGGGCCATTTCGCCGATCTCGTCACCACGCTCCTTACCGGCGACGTTGCTTGCAAGATCGCCGTTCAAGATGCGCAGCATGCTTTCGCGCACGGTGACGATGCCGCGGCGTATGGAGCCGCCATGGATATATTGCAGCGCAGCCATGGTGAGGATGGCGATGACGCCAAGCGCGATCTGGATGACCAGCGAGTTGCGGGAGGTCTCGTTGGCGCTTTCGATGCGCTTGCGGGCAACGACGGTGCCGTCACTGGCGAACTTGTCGAGGGTGGCGGCGAGCTTTTCGCCGTCAGCGTCGATACGATCGTCAATCTTGTCGAATTCGGCATCGGACGCGCCCTGTTCGACGAGCGCCTTGAGGTCCACCTGGATGGCCTGGCGAAGCGCGCCGACATCGGAATCGTAGCTTTTCAGCAGGTCGCCGGCCTTCAGCTCCTCGGCGATCATGCTTATTTCCTTCGAGCCGCTGGAGAGAGTTGCTAGCGAATCGGCAATGATCTTCAGGCGGTCGGGCTGGACGATCTTCTCTTCCCGGTCGACGATCGAGTCCATGGCGGCGAGAACCAGCGTCAGATTGGCGACTCGCATGTCGTTGATGCTGTCGATGCTCTGCTGGATCTCGTCAGCGCGGCGCAGGCCGGTATCGACCTGCATGTTCTCGTACCAGCCGATGCCGAGCATCGAGCCGAAGCCGATGAGAGCAGCCCCGCCGAGCGTCCAGAGCCGCTGGCCGACCGAAAGGTTTCTGCGAACCGTCGAATTTGTCATAAAGCCACCCTCCGCCCCAGGCGGTTTTTAGTTCCCTCGATTTTTATGCTGATCCGGTTCATGCTCCGGCCGACATCATGTCGGAACAGTGCCGAAGCACTGTGTGCATTACTAAATATAGATATCCGAAATTAAGCCTTTCCTAACGATATATTTCTTGGGGTTGCTTCGAGCCGTTCACGGCAAGCCGTTAGAAAGGTGCGATAATTCGCCTTTGTACGACTTTTTCTCAGGACGTTTGCCCGCATCTGGCATTCATCAAGGTGGGGCAATTAATCACGGGTGAGAAAACGCATTCTTGAATTGCGTGGCTGCGATCGCGACTATAATCACACAGGCGAGACGGATGGGGGCATCCGGACTTTTGTTTTTACGCAATTCCGGACGCAAAACCGCTGCGCACTTTTGCTGGAATTGCTAGCAAGGAAAGTACCATGAAGAATTTCCGTATCGCCGTCTGGATCGCAGTGCTAGCACTCGCCGGTGTGCTCGGCTGGTTCACGCTGGACCAGAGCCGAACGAGGGAAGTGGTGGCTGAGGGTCCGTTCGGGGTGCCGTTCACGCTGGTCTCGCAGAGTGGCCAGCCGATTACGGAGCAGGCCCTGCGCGGTAAGCCGACGGCCTTGTTCTTCGGCTTTACGCATTGCCCTGAGGTCTGTCCGACGACCCTCTTCGAGCTCAACGGCTGGATGGAGAAGGTCGATCCGGAGGGTAACAAGCTGCAGGCCTATTTCGTGACCGTCGATCCCGAACGCGACACGCCCGAGATCATGAACGAGTATGTCTCGAATGTTTCCAAGCGCATCACCGGCATCTCCGGCCCGCCGGACAAGATCGCCGACGTCATCAAGGGCTTCCGCGTCTATGCCAAGAAGGTGCCTGTCGACGAAAAAAATCCTGATGGAGATTACACGATGGACCATACGGCCTCGGTCTTCCTGCTGGATTCGGCCGGGCGTTTTGCGGGAACGATCTCCTATGGCGAAAACCCCGATACGGCGATAAAGAAGCTTGAGAATCTCGTCGCCAAGGGATGACCGGCAGCTGAATATGTTGGAACCGGGAGCGGGCGACGCAACCGGAAAGATTGCCTATCGTGAGTGAAATCCGCCTTTACGTGTCGACGACTGAAAAGCAGGCCGAGGAAATCCTCGACCTTCTGAGCGAGGTCTTCGGGGAAGAAGATTTTGCCATCGGCACGACCGAGATCGACGAGAAGAAAGATATCTGGGAAGCCTCCGTCTACATGATGGCGGAGGAAGAGGCGGATGTGCGCACTCGTATCGAGGCGGCGCTGAAGGATGCTTTCCCGAATGCCGCGCTGTCGCGAGAGGTCATTCCGGATGTGGACTGGGTGGTTAAATCGCTTGAAGGGCTGAAGCCCGTCAGGGCGGGGCGCTTCCTCGTTCATGGCTCGCATGATCGCGACAAGGTGCGCACCGGCGACATCGCCATCGAGATCGATGCCGGCCAGGCTTTCGGTACCGGCCATCATGGCACGACGGCCGGCTGCCTGGAGGTGATCGACCGGGTGGTCCGGGCACGCAGGGTGCGCAATGCGCTGGATCTCGGCACGGGAAGCGGCGTGTTGGCAATTGCGGTGCGCAAGCTGCGCAACATTCCCGTGCTTGCAACCGATATCGACCCGATCGCGGTCCGTGTCGCGGCCGAGAATGTTCGGCGCAACGGCATCGCCAGCGGCATCAGCACGGTGACGGCACCCGGCTTCCATTCGACCGCCTTTTCCGAACATGGACCTTTCGACCTCATCATCGCCAATATTCTGGCGCGGCCGCTGATCAGAATGGCGCCGCAGCTCGTCACCAATCTGGCGCCGGGCGGATCGGTGATCCTGTCCGGCATCCTTGCCAGCCAGCGCTGGAAGGTGATTGCCGCCTATAATGGCGCGAAGCTTCGCCACGTGCGCACGATTTGGCGCAATGGCTGGGTGACGATCCATCTCGATCGTCCGTAATCTCGGGGAATTCAGAACAAGAAAAAAGGCGGTGCCAGGGGCACCGCCTTGGACCGGCATTTAAATCCGGTCTTGCCCGCGAGCTCGAAGGAGGAGGATGCTCGAGCGGGCACTACTGCATTCCGATAGGCCTGTCCGGTGGAGGGAGGAGGATCGGAAGGGCTTTAAGCTCAGAATGCGTAGCTCGGTGCGCCCTTGTGGCGCGTGGAACGCTGGCCTGCTGCGAGCACCTTGAGGCTATCCTCATTCTGTGGGCGGCGGGCACCGATGACGTGACGCACAGTCTGGCGTTCGCCAGCCTGTACCGGGCTGCTGTAAGCGAAGCGCGAGAGAGAGGCGGTCATTTCAAAAAATCCTTTGTTGATGGTTCGTCGTGAACCGTTCGATGCGCTGTATATAGCTATTCCGTCATGCGGTGGCAGAGGGTTTGTTTCATTGCAGCCATGCGCGTAATGCATGAAGCGTGCCAGTTTCCCACATCGAGACACATTTCTGCCAAATTATTGGGCGGCCTGGCCTTCCCAGGCGGTTCGCATCGCTTTTTCTCCCCAATGACTGAAAATTCGCTAACATGGCCGTTATCCCATTAACCGGATTCGTTTCATTCATTCGGGTTTCCAGCATGTTCCAGTCTTTCGAAGTCACCTCCACGCCGCAGTTCGGCAGGGAACGGGTTTCCGCACTGCGCGCCAGTTTCGACGCGCTCGGCATCGATGCTTTCCTCGTGCCGCGCGCCGATGAATATAACGGCGAGTACGTGCCTGCCTGCGCGGAGCGGTTGTCGTGGCTCACTGGCTTTACCGGCTCTGCGGGCGTTGCGCTGATCACCCGGACGGAAGCGATCGTCTATGTCGACGGGCGCTATGTGACGCAGCTTGCCGAGCAGGTGGATGGGTCGGTCTTCACGGGCGGCGATCTCGTCAACGAACCGCCGCATGTCTGGCTGCCTGCGCATGGCAAGAAAGGGCTGAAGCTCGGTATCGATCCGTGGCTGCATTCGGGTGCCGAGGTGCGCAAGCTCGAAAAGGCGGTGTCGGAGATCGGTGGCGCACTGGTTTTCCTGCCGCATAATCCGCTCGACAAGCTCTGGGCTGACCGGCCGGCGGAACCGCTTGGGCCTGTCGTCATCCAGAACGTGGCGCAGGCCGGTATTCTCGCCAAGGACAAGATCGCCATCATTGCCGCCGATCTCGGCAAGAAGAACCTCAAGGCAGTGCTCATCGCCGACCCGTCTTCCATTGCCTGGATCTTCAATATCCGCGGCGCTGACGTGCCGCATACGCCGCATCCGCTGGCGCGCGCCATCATCCATGCCGACGGCAAGGCGGAGATCTTCCTCGACAAGCGCAAGACCGGCATCGAGCCGGAAGCCTATCTCGCGCAGATCGCCACCCAGCTTGCGCCCTCGCTGCTGGATGAGAAGCTCGCTGCGGTCGCCAAGGATGGCGGCCGCATCCTCATCGATCCCGATATCGCCTCCTATGCACTCGCCGAGATCATCCGCAAGGCTGGCGGCGAAGTCGTGGAAGGTGTCGATCCGGCAAAGCTGCCGCGGGCTGTGAAGAACAGCGTCGAGATCAATGGCTCGGCCGCTGCCCATCTGCAGGACGGTGCGGCCATGGTGGAGTTTCTCTACTGGCTGTCGCAGAGCAAGCCCGGCACGATCACCGAAATTGGCGCCGCCGAACGGCTGGAAGCGGCTCGCGCCAGGCTGGGTCAGAGCATGCAGAACCCGCTGAAGGATATTTCCTTCGACACGATCTCGGGTGCCGGCGAACATGCGGCCATCATGCACTACCGGGTGACGACGGCGACCGACCGGCATATCCACCCGGGCGAACTCTTCCTGATCGATTCCGGCGCGCAATATATCAACGGCACGACCGATATCACCCGCACTGTCGGCATCGGTGCTGTCAGCGAAGAGCACAAACGCTTCTTCACATTGGTGCTGAAGGGCATGATCCAGATCAGCACAGCGCGTTTTCCGAAGGGCACGCGCGGCTGCGATCTCGATCCGCTGGCACGCATCGCGCTATGGCGGGCAGGGGCCGATTTTGCGCATGGCACGGGCCATGGTGTCGGCTCCTATCTCTCGGTTCACGAGGGGCCGCAGCGCATTTCGCGGCTTTCGACTCAGGAGCTGCTGCCGGGCATGATCCTCTCCAACGAGCCGGGTTACTATCGGCCCGGCCATTTCGGCATCCGCATCGAGAACCTGATCTATGTGCGGGAGGCTGAAGCCATCGATGGCGGCGACATGCCGATGCTCGGCTTCGAGACGCTGACCTTCTGCCCGATCGATCGCAGCATCGTCATCCCCGAATTGCTGACGCATGACGAGCTGCACTGGTTCAACGAATACCACCGCCAGACGCGCGAGGCTCTGATGCCGCTGATCCACGACCATGACGTCAAGGCATGGCTGGAGAATGCGACTCTGCCTTTGGAATACTGAGCGGCCGGATATCCGGCCTTCGGTTTAGAGACCGATCGTGTGCCGCCAGGTCATCACGATGATCCAGGCGGCCGCGAGCATCCAGGTGTGCGAGAAGCGCAGGCCGATGATGAGGGCGACTGCGAGCGCCAGTTTCGAATCCCAACCACCGATGAAGAAGGCGGGCGCGACAAGCGTCGTCAGCACTGCTGCCGGCACGGCGTTCAGCGCCGCTTCCATGCGCGGCGGAATGCGCTTCATCTTGGTGATCATGATGTAGCCGCCGATGCGGGTCGCGAAGGTCGCGGCTGCAGCAGCCAGAATCACGAGAGCCATGTGGAGATCGAACTGCATCTCAGACCTCGTGGTTTTCGGTGTTGAGAGCGTCGGCTTCAAGATCCGGCTCCTCGGCGGGCAGGGGCATCAGCGCGGCAAGGAGGATGCCTGCCACAGCGCCCAGGCTTACGTGCCAGGGGGAGCCGACGAAATGATAGGCGATGACCGAGGCGACGGCGCTCGTCAGTGCCACAGCCAGGAAGTTGTCACGCTTGCGGAAGCCGAGCACGATGCCGAGGAAATAGGCCGGCAGCAGGATATCGAGGCCGATCGTCTTCGGATCGCCAATGAGGGATCCGAGCATGCCGCCGATAAGGCTGATGATGACCCACGGAATGTAAATGATGATGCCGAAGCCGAGATACCAGGTGAAGGTAACGGGCTGACCTGCCTCACCGCGCCTGACGGTCTCGGCAAATTGTGGATCGACCAGCAGGAAGAAGGTGAAGAACTTCTGGATCGCCGTGAAATGCCTGATGTAGCGGGCAATCGCCGCAGAATAGAGCACGTGGCGGAAGTTGACCGCGAGGATCGATAGAACGATCACCCAAGCCTGCACATTGTGGCCGAAAAGCTCGATACCGACCAGCTGACTGGCGCCCGCATAGACGGTGGCGCTCATGAAGGTAAGTTCGGAGAGCGACATGCCCTGCTCGGCGGCAAGGGCGCCGAACAGCGCTCCGAAGGGGGCAGAAGCGAGCGCCACGGCAAATCCGCCCCGCAAACCTTCGACAAAGTCGGCGCGATTCATGGGATTAGGTCCTGTTGGAATTGAAATTTCCCTCTATGGTGTCTCACCTGCTGCGGCAATTGAATTTCCTTGATTCATCAATCGATTTTGCTGAAGCGTTACCGGTTTACGTCACCGGCAAGGCGAGGGAGACAATGAAGAAGATCGAATTTACAAAAGAGGAAAAAGCGGAAATCGTTTCGCGCATCCGGCAATATTTCGACCGTGAGCTCGACCCGATCGGCGCGCTGCCGGCCGAATTCCTGCTCGACTTCTTCGCCGAGAAGATCGGACCCTATTTCTATAATCGCGGCTTGAGAGATGCCCACGCCGCCTTCCTGAAGAGCATGGAGGATTTCGGAGAGGAGATCTATCTCTTGGAGCGCGAAGGCGAGAAGAACGGCTGATTAGGCAGCCAGAATATCGGCGCTGTTGACGATCTCAATGCCGTTCTGGCGCATCTCGTCGATGGCCGCGGCGACACCTTCGGGCGTTATGCCACGGCTTGCGTCCTCGATGAAGCGGACCTTGACACCAGGGATCAGCTCCAGCGCATCGAGCGCAGAGAATTTTACGCAATAATCCGTCGCAAGCCCGCAGACGTCGAGTTCGGTGATGCCCTGATCCACCAGGAAATCGGCAAGGCCGGTCACGGCATACTGATCGTTGTCGCGGAAAGCGGAATAGCTGTCGACATTCTTGTTCTCGCCCTTCTGCTGGATGAGGTCGATTTGGGCAGAGTGGAGCTCGGGGTGCAGTTCGGCGTCGCGCGTATATTGCACGCAGTGATCCGGCCACAACATCTGCGGCTTGCCGGAGAGTTCGCCCATCTCGAAAGGGTTCTTGTCGGGATGCGAGGAGGCGAAGCTTCCGTGGTCGGCCGGATGCCAGTCCTGCGAGGCGATGATGAGATCGTATTTGCCGCTGTCGATGAGGCTGTTGGCGACGGGAACAACTTCATGGCCATCCAGAACCGGCAGGTTGCCTCCGGGACAGAAGCCATTCTGAATATCGACCAGCAGCAACGCCTTCATCAAGCTATCCCTTACGCATTCCGCGTCGCAAAATGCCGACCAGTGCCAGCACAATCAACTAGTGGATTTCCGGGGGGCAAGGCGCAAGTGCTATTTCTCGTATCGAGAGTGGCAAATGGCTGCATCAACGTATTTTTCTGCTGCCGTTCGCGTTATACGCGAAAGCGGCAAGTATTTCGCGTTTTATATTAGGGCTTATGCATGCGCTGGGGAGCCGGATGCCTGAAGACCAGGTCGTCCTCATCACCCTCCTGGCGCGCCGCTGCTGCATCCGGCATGGCGCCAAGCCGTTCGGCGAGACGGATCGACCTCACATTGGGAGGAGCGATGTAGCTCACCAGAGTCTTCAGGCCACGCACTGCAAAGGCCCAGTCGCGCAAGGCAACGGCTGCCTCATAGGCATAACCTTTGCCCTCTGCTTGCGGATAGACGAGCCAGCCCAGTTCCTTCTCGGGAAAGAGCGGACCGTGATTGATGCCAACTTGGCCGAGGCATTGTCCCGTGGCGCGATCCTCCATCATCAGGGCACCGTGGCCCATCAGCGCCCAGAGGGCGACGTCATGGCAGAACATGCCCCAAGCGGCCTTGGTCGAATGCGGGCCACCCATATAGAGCGCGCGATCGGAGATCATCAGCGCGTGATAATCCGGCCAGTCTTCCATCATGGGAGGCCGCAGGATCAGGCGCTCGGTTTGAAGCGTCGGTATTGCCGTCATTGGGCATCTCGTGCGTCGTAGGATCCGGTTCGAAGACAGGCGGCCATCGCGTCGACGGTTCGTGCCGAAGCGTTGTGAATAGCAGCATTAACAGGCCCGATCCCCATATTGATGACGACGATCTTGTCGAGGTAAGCCGCAACTGCTTCCAGTGAAGAGTTTTGAAGAACCATACCGACGGCGTGGAGAAGGTAGGAATCGTATTCGTCGGCTGCAGCTTTGCGCCACGCCGGATCTTTCCATTGTCTGATGCCGAGCGGATCCCAATGATCCCAGCCGATCTGCCGCAAGACTTTCATATCGATGGAAGAATGGTCAATCATCTTGGCAACCTCTCCGATAAATCAAGCCAGCGCAAGCGGCTGGCGAAGAGAGGCTGTCTCCGCGACTGAGGAAAGCGCATTGCCTGTTCAGCGAGGCTCCCCCGGCGGAGCCTCATTGCATCAGGCCGTCTGGTCGCTGTCGCCGTTTGCAACGGGCGAGTTGCCATAGGTCGTCTGGTATGCGCGAAGCGCGGTCTGCATGTCAGTCAGGACTTTGGCCATCAGGCCGCTGTCTTGATCGTCACCACCGGCGGCGGCAATCTTCTGCGGGTCGGCGGAAAGAAGTTCCGATGTGGTCAACTTGCCGTCGCCATTCG
This sequence comes from Rhizobium sp. CF142, assembly GCF_000281145.1. Taxonomy (NCBI): domain Bacteria; kingdom Pseudomonadati; phylum Pseudomonadota; class Alphaproteobacteria; order Hyphomicrobiales; family Rhizobiaceae; genus Rhizobium; species Rhizobium sp. CF142. The sequence goes on from NZ_AJWE01000019.1 coordinate 22,529, forward strand.
CATCCAGAGCAGCGAGCGCACCCTTGGAATCGTCACTATTGTCATCGGTGCCGGCCTTGCTGTCGTCGTCCGTCTTCTGGAGCGAGAGCATGAGCGCCAGAATATCGGCTGCGATCTTCTGAACGACATCAGAGCCGGAGGAATCGTCATCGCCGGCGGACGAGGCGTTGGTGGACGAGGATTGGGAAGCGGCGGCAAGCTCGTCCGCAGAGACGACGCCGTCACCGTTCTTGTCGAGAGGATTGAGAGGGGCTTGGTACTGGGTCAGCGTGCTGCCCAGGGCTGAAACACTGGTCACTTGAACCTCCTTTGAAGGTCTTGTGAAGCCTGCCTTTCATGGGCGGGCAATGACCGGGCTAAGCCTGTTCGCGAGTCGGGTCAAAGCGGCGTTTTGTCAGTGCGAGTGGCTATTGACGTGAATCGCCGTGAGCATCAACCCTCGGTGCAACCGAATTCGTCTGTTCTAATTTATTAAGAAATTCAAGATCGCAAGATAGAATCACGGTCACCGCTCGCCAACGGACTTCTCTTGTTGCGGGCTAGCGAATACAGACGATATCCCGTCCACCTTTTGTCACGCCTCCGTTGGCCGCAATTGTCTGATCGACATCAGGGAACTCCCGGCGCAGCTGGCCGCAATAGAGCTTGTATGAATAGTCCTGCGTCTGCCTGACAAAGCCGTCACTTATTTCGCATGGATATTCCGACTGCGTTCTGCAGTTCAGCGGCATTCTCAGCATGCCCGCAGCAAGATTTATCATCGCGTGCTGAGCGACGCCGTCTCCTTTGCCCAGCTCGATTATGTTGACCTTGTAGCGGGAGAAGGACAGCTGGTTTTCTTTGGAGTCGAGCTTTCTGTTCGCAAGCCTGCGCAGCTTGGAGAGAATTTCGTAGTCCTCGCTGGCCTCCACTACGACGGGAGGTGTCTTGCCGCAGCTGTGAACAACGGGCGAGGGATCAAAAACGACAGCAGAAACTCCATCGAAACATGTTGCGACATGAAGCGCCAATCCTCCACCAAGGGAATGGCCGGTAACGATGAAACGGACATCGCGCCCGAACCGCTCATTGACGCGTTTCTGAAGCTCCTTGAACTGCGCTTTGATCTTTCTGTACTGGTTGGGAAGAGGAATGGCCTGGGTGAACCAGGAAAAGTTGGAATACCAATCACCAAACGAGGTGAAGTCGGTTCCGCGGATCGCCATGAGAATGACCGTGCAGCCCGCCATGGGGCGGTAATAAACATCGAAGGACAGCCCGGTCAGGTTATCGGAATAGCGATTTTCCCTCCAGCTTTGCGGATTGAAATCGAAATCGTACCATCCGAGTCCAAGCGACTTCTTTCCGATGTCGAATACTATTCCATTTGCGTTGTCGGCATAGGCATCGACATTCGCTGCCGCGAATATCCCGTAGGCGGCTGATACAAGCTCGCGATTATAATTCAGCTTCTTGCCGTCGTACCGGTAGTCGACGGGGCGAATGACTTCGCCCTTGCATGACAGATCCCGATTTCGGTCATCGGTTGCTTCTGCGGTGGAGTAGAATGTTGTTTGAACAAGAATGACCAAAAGTAGTTGAAGAAACAATCGCACGAATAATTCCCCCGAATACTCGCCCTAATAATGGGAGAATTTACGCGGGGTGCCTCGCGAAAGTCAATCGGAATAGTTGTATTATACCCGTTCTACAAACCCATCCAGGACACGCTTTTGGCCGGCCCGGTCGAAGTCGATCGTCAGCTTGTTGCCTTCGATGCCTGATATGGAGCCGTTGCCGAATTTGATGTGGAAGACGCGATCTCCGACAGCAAAGCGCGAGGGTTCGGTCGCTGTCGATTTCGCCACCAGTTCGCCCTCGATGGTGCGGCCGCGCGGGCCGCTTTCGCCGTAGCCGATGCGCTCCACGGCGTGGCCGGAGCGGGTGCCCCAGTTGTCGCGGGTGGCGTCGGTCTTGTTGGCCTGGGCGCGTTTCCAGCCGGGCGTCGAATAGGAATTGGAGAAGGGATCGGCCTTGTCGAAGCGCGACTGGCCATAACCGCCGCCACGGCCGTAGCCGCCGTAATTCTGCTCCATCTCGGCGACTTCCACATGGGTTTCCGGCAGCTCGTCGAGGAAGCGCGAGGGGATGGTCGATTGCCAGAGGCCGTGGATGCGGCGGTTGGAGACGAACCAGATGTGGCAGCGGTGCTTGGCGCGGGTGATGCCGACATAGGCGAGGCGGCGTTCTTCCTCCAGGCCGGCGCGGCCGGATTCATCGAGGGAGCGCTGGTGCGGGAAGAGGCCTTCCTCCCAGCCGGGCAGGAAGACCGTGTCGAATTCCAGGCCCTTGGCCGAGTGCAGCGTCATGATGGAAACAGCGTCGAGGTTCTCGTTGGTCTCGGCATCCATGACGAGGGAAACGTGCTCCAGGAAGCCGCGCATCGATTCGAAGCTTTCCATCGAGCGGATGAGTTCCTTGAGGTTTTCAAGGCGGCCAGGCGCTTCGGCGCTCTTGTCGTTCTTCCACATGTCCGTATAGCCCGACTCTTCGAGTATCTGCTCGGCAAGTTCGGTATGTGGTGTGTTTTCAAGCAGTTCCTGCCATCGGCGGAAAGATTGAATCACGTCGAAGAGAGCCTTGCGCGCCTTCGGCTTCAGCTCGTCCGTCTCGATCATGTCGGCGGCGGCTGCGAGCATCGGGACATCACGGGCGCGGGCGTAATCATGCAGCGCGCGCACCGTCGTATCGCCGAGGCCGCGCTTCGGCGTGTTGATGATGCGCTCGAAGGCGAGGTCGTCAGCCGGCTGGGCGACGAGGCGGAAATAGGCCATGGCGTCGCGAATTTCGAGGCGTTCATAGAAGCGCGGGCCGCCGATGACGCGGTAGTTCAGGCCGAGGGTGACGAAGCGATCTTCGAATTCGCGCATCTGGAACGAGGCGCGGACAAGAATCGCCATGTCGTTCAGCAGATGCTTCTTGCCGTCGGCATCGCCGCGCTGCAGGCGCTCGATTTCCTCGCCGATGGCACGTGCCTCTTCCTCGGAATCCCAGGAAGCGTGGACCTGCACCTTGACGTCGTCAGGATCGGAACGATCTGTGAAGAGCGTCTTGCCGAGGCGGCCTTCATTATGGGTGATGAGATGGGCGGCGGCACCCAGGATATGGGCCGTCGAGCGGTAGTTGCGCTCCAGCTTGATGACCTTGGCGCCCGGAAAATCCTTCTCGAAGCGCAGGATATTGTCCACTTCCGCGCCGCGCCAGCCATAGATCGACTGGTCGTCGTCGCCGACGCAGCAGACATTCTGCGGCTCGCCCTTGGGGCGCTGGGCGAGAAGCCGCAGCCACATATATTGGGCGGTGTTGGTGTCCTGATACTCGTCGACGAGGATGTAGCGGAACTTCTGGTGATATTCCTTGAGCAGATCCGGCTGCTTGCGGAAAATCGCGATCGGATGCATCAGCAGGTCGCCGAAATCGCAGGCATTCAGCGTCGACAGGCGGTTCTGATAGGCGAAGTAGAGATCGCGGCCGCGGCCATTGGCGAAAGCGCGGGCGTCGCCTTCGGGAATATCGGCGGGGCCGAGACCCTTGTTTTTCCAGGTATCGATCATGCCGGCGAACTGCTTGGCTGGCCAGCGCTTGTCGTCGAGGCCTTCGGCCTGGATGATCTGCTTGATGAGGCGGATCACATCATCGGTATCGAGGATGGTGAAATCCGAGCGCAGGCCGACGAGTTCGGCGTGGCGGCGGAGTAACTTGACGCCGATCGAGTGGAAGGTTCCGAGCCAGGGCATGCCTTCGACGGCGCCGCCGACGAGAAGCGCAATGCGCTCCTTCATCTCGCGGGCGGCCTTGTTGGTGAAGGTCACGGCGAGGATCTGCGAGGGGAAGGCGCGGCCGGTCTGGAGGATATGGGCAATGCGGGTGGTCAGTACGCGCGTCTTGCCCGTGCCTGCGCCGGCGAGCACGAGGACGGGGCCTTCGAGCGTCTCGACGGCTTCACGCTGTTCCGGGTTTAGGCCGGTGAGATAATCTGGGCGGCCGCCATCGCGGGCCGCCATGGCGCGGGCAGCAATGCCGCCGCCGGCAGCGGGCGCCCTTGCGGGCGCGGCGGGCGGTTGCGGCTTGCGCGGCGCATCGCCCGGTTCTTCGTCGAAGAAGGGCATATCGTCGAAACTATTGCTCATGGCGCGTAATGTAGTGATTCGGGAAGGAAAGACCAGAAAAGATGTTCTGCTTTCATTCCCAGCGGCTGCGCTATCCTCAGCCTGTTTATTTGCCTGGTCGGGAAGCCTGCCCAAGAGTTGTGGTCCTCCTGGACCTCAACTATGGTCTCGCGCCAGCCATCGGGAGAGCCATATGCACTTCATCGCCATTCTCGCCAATCTGATCCTGCTGATCGTCGTTGCTGCGCTGATCGTGGGGAATGGTTTGCCGGACAGTGGTGAGGGCCTCGGATTCTTTGTCGCCGCCATCGTGGCTCCCGTGTTGAGCACGATCGCCTTGCTGCGCCGCAATGTGTCGATTTCCGAACTTATTTCGCTTGAGATTCGGGCACGCAAGGCGACGCTGCGACAGCGCATTGCCGAGGCTGAGGCAAAGACCGCCGGCAGGGACATCGGAGGCTAAGGGCTGCTCTCAAGCGGCCTTAGGCCCGGCAAAAGCCAGGCAGACCGACACCAGCGCAAAGAGCGGCGGTAGCGCCAAGCACCAGATGCCGACGGTGGCAAAGAGCAGGGCGGCCAGGCCGCAGCCGAGCGCGAAGGCGGCCACTGCAATTGCCATGCGCGACAGGCGGCCTTTCACTGTCTTTGCCTGATCTCCTGACATGCCATGGGCGAGGTCGCCGAGATCGATCATGATCTGCGTCGTCGTGCCGGTCATCAGCGTGCTCGGCGGTGAGGCACCGAGATGGATGCGGTGAGCGGCGTTCTGGATCGCCATGGCGATGACGAGCAGCATGCCGGTCGCGACCAGTGGCAGGCCATCCGGATTGGTAAAGGGCGCGAGCCAGATGGCGCAGGCGCCGCCGGCAATCAGGAAGAGAAGCTTGATCACGAGCAGGATGCGCAAGCCCTTCTCATCGCCTGGCGGCACATTGTGGGTGAGGTAACGCAGCAGGAGGATCGTCAGGCAGAAGACCGGCAGCGCCAGCAGCTTGGCGATGATGCCAGACGTGCCGTGCGTGAGTGCTGCGCCGAGCGTCACGAAGTTGCCGGTGACATGTGCGGGGAAGAGGCCGCCAAGCGCCAGGAAGCCGGCGGTATCGACATAACCGCCGGTCAGGCTCAGGAGCACGGGCAGGGCTGGGCGCATTGTTTTTTCCTCTATGAATTCGTTTGCCTAGTGTGCCGTGACGGCATGGATTTCGGCAATATAGCCGCCGGGGAATTGCACCATGGCGGCGCGGCGATCGCCGGACTGGTAGGGCTCGACGAGAATGTCGGCGCCGCTCTCCTTGGCCTTCGCAAGAGTGGCATCGAGATCGGCGGTCTCATAGCCGGTCATTTCGCGACCATAGGGGAAGGGCAGCTGGCCATCGGTGACGAGCACGGTCATGCGGCCGAAGACGGATTCGATGCGCAGGCGATGAAAAGTCTTGTCCGGCAGGCCAATTTCGGTGCCGGGCGCCTTCTCTTCGTCGGAGACGACCTTGCCATGCGAAAAGGCGAGGAAGGCATGGGTGAAGGCGGCGACGCGGCCGGCCGACACGTAGACGCGGTTTTCCGGGATGGTCGTGAAGGCCGGATAGTTTGGCGTCGTCGTGTGCCAATAGAGCTGCATGTTGACACCGCCCGGCCATTGGATGACGGCATCGCGGCCGATCGGATCCGGGAAGGCGGAGACGATGACATCGGCGCCGGCAGCCTTTGCCGCGGCTATGGCCTTGTCGAGATCGGTGACGAGATAGCCGGTGCGCTCAGCACCGAAGGGGTACGGGATCGGCGTCTTGAAGCCGAAGAGCGAGACTGTGCCGACGGGCGTCTGCAGAAGCTGCGACGTCGTGCTGCTCCGCGTTGGCGTAACAGTTGCCGTCACCTGCTTGGTGCTGGTGCCGCCGAAGGTGGCGAGGAAGCTTTTGGCGAAGGCGTCCACATCGCCGGGGGCGACATAGACATGGGTCGTATCATATTGCGCGCCGACGCCTGACTGTGGCGAGGCGGCATGGGCCGGGGCACCGGCCAGGCCGAGAAGGGCAACAAGGGCTAACGATAGACGAAGCATTGCGTGATCTCCTTCGGCCTGGCCGGCCGCTACTTCCGATTTACGCCTTGATGAAGGCGAGAACGTCGGCGTTGAACTTGTCGGCTTCGGTCTGGGCGAGACCATGCGGGGCGCCCGGATAGACCTTCAGCGTGCCGTTCTTCAGAAGCTTGATGCCCTTTTCGGCAGCAGCCTGGATCGGCACGATCTGGTCGGCATCGCCATGGATGAGGAGCGCCGGAACGTCGATCTTCTTGAGGTCGTCGCTGTAATCGACCTCGGAGAATTCGCGGATGCAATCGTAATGGCCCTTGATGCCGCCGGCCATACCCATGAGCCAGAAGGTTTCGCGCAGACCCTCATTGACCTTGGCGCCATCGCGGTTGAAGCCGTAAAAGGGCATGGTCAGATCGCGATAGAACTGCGAGCGATCGCCGGCCGTGCCCTTGCGGATACCGTCGAAGACTTCGATCGGCAGGCCTTCGGGATTGGCAGGCGTCTTCAGCATCAGCGGCGGCACGGCGCCGACGAGCACGACCTTGGCGACGCGGCTGGTGCCATGGCGGCCGATATAATGGGCGACTTCGCCGCCGCCGGTGGAATGGCCGATCATGATGAGGTTTTTCAGATCGAGCTTCTCGATGAGCTCGGCGAGGTCATCGGCATATTGATCCATATTGTTGCCGTTCCACGGCTGCGAGGACTTGCCGTGGCCGCGGCGGTCATGGGCGATGACGCGGTAGCCCTGCTGGGCGAAATAGAGCATCTGCACTTCCCATGCGTCGCCCGAGAGCGGCCAACCGTGGGAGAAGAGAATCGGCTGGCCGTTGCCCCAATCCTGATAGTAAATCGTCGTTCCGTCTTTGGTGGTGATCGTCGGCATTGAACTTGTCCTATGCTGAGGTTGGCAGGGTCTACGCCCTGGGGGCGGATGGTTTGCACCGCGGTGCTGACACGGTCAGGAAACATTTTTGCAATGGTCAGCGGAAGTGATGCTTAGGTGCAGGTTGCCCTATGCTTTTTCCCTGAGATCGAGCCAGGCGACGAGCAGGAAGCCGCCGACGAGGCCCAGATGTTCGAAGAAGGAATTGGCGGCCATGAAGCGCTCCATTCCATCAGGCAACTCCCAGAAACGCAGGGCGAGGAAGGTGGCCATCAGTGTGAAGCCACCGAGGGCAAGTGCGCCCAGCCAACGGAAAAAGCCGGTAAGAATCATGAGTGAGGCGGCAAGCTCCAGGATGATGACGAATACGGCAAAGAGCGGGGCAGGCGAGAGGCCGAAATGCGTCATCTCGCCGATCGCGCCCGGAAAGTCCGTGAACTTGTTGAGACCGCCCTGCAGATAGGCGGCGCAGAGGCCGAGATAGGCGATGAAGCGCATGAAGGCCGCGCCGAAAAGAGGGCGGGCGAGGGACGCAAGTCGGATTTCAAGGGCATGCATGGCATCGATCCTCAGACGGCCCAGCAGGCGCAGCCGAGCGCACCCCAGAAGCTCTTGAGATCGGAGACCGGCGCCTTCGAACCCCAAGCGTTGGCGTGGGCATGGCCGTGGACATTGCAATCATTGGCGCAGCCGCAGGCGGAAATCAGGCGGCGGTGCAACGAGTTCTTGCCGGCGCCCTCAGGCTCGCCCCAGGCGGCATATCCACCGAAGGCGCGTACCGGCGACCAGTCGGGCATGGCGGGCGGAACCGGGTTATCATCGAGCTCGGCGAAGTGGCCCGCGCCATAGACGATCTTGCCGCCGACCATGGTCAGCTCCGACGTAAGGAAGGATATTTCCTCTTCGGCACAGGCAAAGAAATCCTTGTCCGGCACGATGAGATCGGCGAACTGACCTTTCTCGATGCGGCCCTTCTTGCCTTCCTCGTTGGAGAACCAAGTGACGTTTTCGGTCCACATGCGCAGCGCCGTTTCGCGGTCCAGGCAGTTTCTGCGCGGATAAATCGCCATGCCGCCGACGGTGCGGCCCGTGATCATCCAGGAGAGGGACACCCAGGGATTATAGGAGGCAACGCGGGTGGCATCGGTGCCGGCGGAAACCTTGACGCCCTTTTGCAGCATGCGGGCGACGGGCGGGGTGGCCTCGGCAGCCCCCAGGCCGTAGCGTTCGACGAAATATTCGCCCTGATAGGCCATGCGGTGCTGGACGGCGATGCCGCCGCCGAGAGCGGCGATGCGGTCGATCGACTGTTCGGAAATTGTCTCGGCATGGTCGAAGAACCAGTTGAGGCCTTCGAGCGGGATGTCCTGATTGACCTTTTCGAAGACATCGAGCGCGCGGCTGATCGTCTCGTCATAGGTGGCGTGCAGGCGCCAGGGCCAGCGGTTTTCCGCAAGTACGCGCACCACCTCTTCCAGCTCGCCTTCCATTTCCGGCGGCATGTCGGGGCGCGGCTGTCTGAAATCCTCAAAATCGGCAGCGGAAAAGACCAGCATTTCGCCCGCACCGTTATGTCGGAAATAGTCGGTGCCCTGCTTGTATTTCACCGAAGCGGTCCAGTTCAGGAAGTCTTCCTTTTCCTGCTTCGGCTTCTGGGTGAAGAGATTATAGGCGAGGCGCACGGTCATCTGGCCGTCATCGGCAAGCTTCTGGATAACGGCATAGTCGTCGGGATAGTTCTGGAAGCCGCCGCCGGCGTCGATGACGCCTGTTATGCCCAGGCGGTTCAGCTCGCGCATGAAATGGCGGGTGGAATTGACCTGATAGTCGAAGGGCAGTTTCGGACCCTTGGCGAGCGTCGAATAGAGAATGCCGGCATTGGGCTTGGCAAGCAGCAGGCCGGTCGGATTGCCGTTCGCATCGCGGGTGATCTCTCCTCCGGGCGGGTTTGGCGTATCCTTTGTATAGCCGACGGCGCGAAGGGCTGCGCCATTCAGCAGCGCACGGTCATAGAGATGCAGGATGAAGACCGGGGTATCGGGCGCGACCGCGTTGATCTCGTCGATGGTCGGCAGGCGCTTCTCGGTGAACTGATGCTCGGTGAAACCGCCGACGATGCGGACCCATTGCGGTGGCGGGGTGATCGCCACCTGGCGCTTCAGCATGTCCATGGCGTCGGCCAGCGAGCGCACGCCATCCCAGCGCAGTTCCATGTTGAAGTTCAGGCCGCCTCTGACGACGTGGGTGTGGTTATCGATCAGGCCGGGAAGGACGCGTTTGCCCTTGAGATCGACCACCTTGGTCTCCGGTCCCTTGAGCGCCATGATCTCGGCGTCATGGCCGACGGCGAGGAACCTGCCGTCCTTGATAGCGACGGCGCTGGCGGACGGATTGGAGCGGTCAAGCGTGGTGATCAGCCCGTGATGCAGGATGAGGTCGGCGGTTGCGTTTTCCATAATCTTCGTCCTCGAGCGAAAGCAGGTATCAGACCTTGTCGGAAGGCTTGATGTCGGCGGGATTTGTGCCCTTGGGCAAATGGCCGAACATGTGTGGTTTGATCTGATGCAGCCACGAGACTGCGGCCGGCTCTTTGTTGATAATCGTCTTAGCGAAGGGAATGATCTGTTCGCCGACAAGGATGCCGAGCAGACCGACAAGCGCGATCACAGGAGGAGCCGGCGAACGGACGTTCAGGAGGCTGTAGACAATGCCGACGAGAAGGCCGGCTCCGAGGGATAGGAGATAGATTTTCATGGGATCCTCGATTCATTTCGGCATGCAGCAACGGGGAAGCGGCAATGAAGCCGCTCCCCCGGGAGAGAACTCACTTGGCCGGGTTCGGGCCAATGCGCTTGCCATGCGTGACGCGCTCGGCCGCCTTGTGGACATGGGTATAGGCGTAATCGACGCCCATGCCATAGGCGCCTGAATGTTCCTTCACGATGGTGGTGACGGCGTCATAGGTTTCGCGGCGGGCCCAGTCGCGCTGCCATTCCAGCAGTACCTGCTGCCAGGTGACGGGAACGCAGCCAGCCTGAACCATGCGGTCCATGGCGTATTTGTGGGCATCGGCGGAGGTGCCGCCCGAGGCATCGGCGACCATGTAGATCTCGTAATCGGTGTCGTGCATGCAGGAGAGCGCAAAGGTGGTGTTGCAGACTTCCGTCCAGAGGCCTGACACGACGACCTTCTTGCGGCCGTTGGCGGCGTTCTTCGCCAGCGCGTCGCGAACGTTCTGATCGTCCCACGAGTTCATCGAGGAGCGTTCGAGAATCGTGTTTTCGGGGAAGACAGCGAGCAGTTCCGGATAGGTGTGGCCCGAGAAGGCTTCGGTTTCGACCGTGGTGATGGTGGTCGGCACCTTGAAGGCTTTGGCAGCCTTGGCGAGGCCGACGACGTTGTTCTTCAGCGTCTGGCGGTCGATGGACTGGACACCGAAGGCCATCTGCGGCTGCTGGTCGATGAAGATCAACTGGCTGTTCTGCGGCGTGAGGACTTCAAGATATCTGGACATTGGTCGTTCTCCCTGGTCATGAGGCATTAAAGGCAAGAAATCTGTTGCCGACATGCGTTCGTAGAGGTGTCGGCCGGCATCGCTTCCCCGCAAGAGCGAGGCCGCGTATTGCCGCGAACCTACTTGGCAAAAACCAATTCTGATTGTTTGTTCTCACCCTCTTTTGTCGAAAATTGCCCTGACCTGCAGGGCCGTGTTGAGGCTACGGAAAACCGAAAAACGGGAGGCCGAAAAGCAAGGCCGATAAAATTTTCGTACCCGGCTGTCGGGACGGGCACGGCTCACACGTCCTAGCCATGAACGGAGACCAACAGACCGAAGGAGGACGTTTCATGGTCAAGGTTATTTCACATCTCTGGTTTGCAGAAAGCGCTCGCGAGGCGGTCGAATTCTATGTCTCGCTCGTGCCCAATTCCGCGATCGGCGAGATCACCACCGTGCCGGCGGAAACGCCGAGCGGCCCTCCGGGCAGCGTCGAGATTGTCCAGTTTACGCTCGGCGGCCAGAATTTCGTCGCCATGCGGGCCGGGCCGTTCGAACCGTTCAACCATGCCTATTCCGTGCAGGTCCTCTGCGAAGATCAGGCGGAGGTCGACCGCATTTGGGATGGCTTCCTTGCCAACGGGGGCACGGCAGAACAATGCGGCTGGCTCAGGGATCGCTGGGGTCTTTCCTGGCAGATCGTGCCCAAGGCGCTGACCGAGATGATGAGCGGTACGCGCAAGGGTAATGCCAAGAAGATGACCGAGGCGATGCTGCAGATGGTCAAGCTCGACATCGCCACGCTTGAGAAGGCGTTTCAGGAAGCCGCCTGATCTTTCGGGAAACGGTATGACGGACGGCAGTCTCGGGAGGGGCTGCCGTTTCGATTCCGTCAGTGGTTTTTGAGGGGAAATCATGTAATTGTGATGACAGGGGGGCAATTCGAAAACGGGGGTGATTGAATTGGCGTCTCGGCCAAAGATTTCATTGCTTCAAGCCGGTGCGGTCTCGATCGTGCGCATGCGCAGCAATAGCGTCGACCATGACGAAAGTGGGCCGATTCCCCAGGCGGAGGCTTTCAGCGTCATTGCCCAGTTGAAACCTTTCGACAATCATCGCCTCTGGCGCAGCGGCAAGCTCGTCCATGACGGCGGCCATCCGGCAGGCGCGCTGGCGATCACCGATCTTGGGGAAGAATGGCGCTGCCATCATCGCTCCTCATTCGACAATATGCGCTTCAACATATCCCGGCAGGGGCTTTCCGATTTCAGCTATGAGGCAGGGCGCTCGGGCTTTAACGGGCTTGATTGCGGGCAGGGGCAGCTCGATCCTGTTGTGCAGGGGCTTGCCATGGCGCTGCTGCCGGCGCTCAGCCAGCCGGCACATGCGAGCGCACTCTTCATCGATCACATTCTCCTGGCGCTGCAGGCGCACCTGGTGACGCGTTACGGCAAGGTCAATCTGCCGGCCGAGCGCAGTGGCGGGCTTTCGGGACGTCAGCTCAACATGGCAACGGCGTTCCTCGCATCGCTGACGGCGCGGGAGGCGACGATCTCAGATGTCGCGGCGCAATGCGGGCTTTCGACCAGCTACTTCATCCGCGCCTTCAAGAAATCGACCGGCCGCACGCCGCATCGCTGGCTGATGGAATACCGGGCGGAGAAGGCGCGGCAGATGCTGCTCGGCACGGCCTCCATCGCGGAGATCGCAGTTGCCTGCGGTTTTGCCGACCAGAGCCATCTCACGCGTGTCTTCACCGCACTCAACGGAGTTTCGCCCGGAACATGGCGGCGGGAGCGGCGCATTTAGCTTCGCTCAAGTAAAAGTGACCGGACGGGTTATTTTCAAAATTTGCTGACATTACAAATCCGTAATGACGGGTGGTTACGCTTGCTGCCGGCCGGGGGAAGGTGCGATATTGTCGCACCAGGCGGGACTTGTCATCCCGCGCGCCTCTTTCGACCGACCCTGGACCCAACCTCGAGTCCCTCCGGAGACGTGAATGCCCTTTTGGAAGCAATTTGCACTTTGTATCGTCGTCATTTTGGCCGGCTTTGCCGCCTGGGTTTACTTTGTGCCCGGCGCCGGCGAGACGATGCGTAATGCCGGTATTCCTGACACCATCGTCTCCATGATCGCACCCAAGGGTGAGGAAGCAGCCGATGCAGGCGCTCAGGCACAGGGCGGGCAAGGTCAGGGTGCTCAGGGGCAAGGGCAGGGCCGTCGGAATGGCGGCGGCAGTGGCGGCGGACGCAATGCTGCCGTGCTCGTCGTCACCCAGGCCGTGGTACAGGGCGTCGTCAACGACCGGCTGAACGCGATCGGCACGGGTGACGCGATCCGCTCCGTTGCGGTCACGCCGCAGGCGACGGGCACGATCCGCGAAATCCTCATCAAATCAGGCGATATGGTCAAGCAGGGCCAGGTTCTCGCCAAGCTCGACAGCGAAGAGCAGGTGATTGCCCAGGGGCAGGCACAGGTGGCGCTGAACAGCGCGCTTGAGAAGTCCAACCTCTACCACAGCATCAAGTCCAGCGTTTCGCGCATGGACGTCTTCGATTCCGAGATCGCCGAGCAGAATGCGCGGCTGCAGCTGCAGGCCGCCGAGCTCAATCTTACGCGCCGCAACATCGTGGCGCCGATCGATGGTATCGTCGGCATCGTGCCTGTTAATATCGGCGACAACGTTACGACCTCGACGCCGATCGTCACTCTGGACGATCGCACTGAAATCCTCGTCGATTACTGGGTGCCGGAGCGTTTCGCCAATACGGTTTCCGTCGGCCAGGCGGTAGAGGCAACGTCTGTGGCGCGCCCGGGCAAGGTCTTTTCAGGAGTTCTGGAAGCAGTCGACAATCGCATCGACCCGGCAAGTCGCACGCTACGCCTGCGCGGTCGGATCGACAACGGCTCCGACGAACTGCGTGCCGGCATGTCCTTTTCGGTCAGCATGAAGTTTGCCGGCGATAAATATCCGGCCGTCAACCCGCTCGCGGTGCAATGGGATGCTCAGGGCTCCTTCGTCTGGCGGGTGACCGACGAAAAGTCGCACAAGGTGCGGGTCACGGTCGTCCAGCGCAATCCGGATTATGTGCTTGTCAACGCCGAGCTGAAGGACGGCGATCTGATCGTCACACAGGGCCTGCAGCGCGTGCGCGAGAACGGCGCGGTGCGGGTGGCGACCGATGTCGCCTCGAATGACAAGGTTGTCGCCCAATGAGCGTGACCGAGATCCACCACGGCAAACCGGAATCCAGCAAGGCGACCTTCACCGCACTCTTCGTGCGCCGGCCGATCCTGGCGCTGGTCTTCAATACGCTGATGGTGGTGGCGGGCCTTGCGGCCTATGTGGGCGTGGAAGTGCGCGAGCTGCCCGATGTCGACCGGCCGGTCGTAACCGTGCGCACCACCTTCGACGGCGCTTCGCCACAGACGATCGACCAGGAACTGACCAAGGTCATCGAAGGTGCGGTCGCGCGCGTCAGCGGTCTCAAATCCATCTCCTCCAGTTCCCAGTTCGGCCAAAGCCGCGTGACGCTGGAATTTTCCGATTCCATCGATCTGGCCGTTGCCGCCAATGACGTGCGCGACGCAATCGGCCGTATCGCCCAGAACCTGCCCGATGAGGCGGATGCGCCGCAGATCGTCAAGGCGGATTCGGATTCTTCGGCGATCATGCGCCTTGCGGTGACGTCAGATACGCTCAACATGGACGACCTGACGCTGCTCGTCGAAAACGAGGTGGTCGATCGCCTGGCCTCCGTCGATGGCGTGGCCGATGTCGAGGAATACGGCGATCAGGAGAAGGTCTTCCGCGTCGACGTCGACCAGGGCGCGCTTGCAAGCCGCGGGCTGACCATCGGCGATCTCACCAAGGCGCTCGACAATGCCGCGCTCGACGTACCGGCCGGTTCGCTGAAGAGCCCGATGCAGGATATCGTGGTGCGCGCCACCGCCAGCCTGCAGACGCCCGAGGACTTCCAGAACGTCATCCTGCAGCACAATGTGCGCCTCGGCGATGTTGCGACCGTGACACTCGGGCCGCGCGACGGCGAGACGGCGCTGCGCTCCAACGGCAAGCCGGGCATCGGTCTCGGCATCATCCGCCAGGCGCAGTCGAATACGCTGAATATTTCCACCGGCATTCACGCTGCCGTCGACCAGCTTTCCAAGACGCTGCCCAAGGGCACGACGATCGCGATTACCAGCGACGACGCCGTGTTCATCGATGGCGCGATCCACGAAGTGGTGCTGGCGCTGTTGCTCTCGGCGGTCATCGTTACCATCGTCATCTATCTCTTCCTGCGCGACTGGCGTGCGACGCTGATCCCCTCCGTTTCGATGCCGGTGGCGCTGATCGGTACACTGGCAGCGATCTACATGGTCGGCTTCTCCATCAACATCCTGACGCTGCTCGCCATCGTTCTGGCAACCGGCCTCGTGGTCGATGATGCCATCGTCGTGCTCGAAAACATCGTGCGCCGGCGCTCCGAGGGCATGGGGCCGCGCGCGGCTGCCGTACTCGGCACGCGTGAGGTGTTCTTCGCGGTCATCGCGACGACGGCCACACTTGCCGCCGTCTTTATTCCGCTGTCCTTCCTGCCGGGGCAGGTGGGCGGCCTGTTCCGTGAGTTCGGCTTCGTGCTCGCCTTCTCGGTGGGCCTGTCGTCGATCGTGGCGCTGACGCTGTGTCCGATGCTCGCCTCTCGCATGCTGACCAAGCCGATGATCGAGGATCACGGATTGCTCGGCCGCTTCGGCGAGGCTTTCGCCGGCCTCTACAAATGGGCGCTGCATGCCTGCCTGAACGCGCCTGTCGTCGTCATCGTCTTCTCGCTCATCTTCGGCGCCGCAGCCGTTGTCGCTTTCGGCACGGTCAAGAGCGAACTGACGCCGGAAGAAGATCGCGCCATGGTGATGATGCGGCTGACGACGCCGCAGGGCTCCAGCCTCGAATATACGCGCGACAAGATGCAGCTCGTGGAGGAATACCTTCAGCCGCTCGTCGACAGTGGTGATATCAGGAACGTCTTCTCGATTTCCGGCCAGGGCGGCTCTTCCAACAGCGGCTTCATGGTGCTGACGCTGGCGCCCTGGGGCGAGCGTCACCGCACGCAGGCCGATATCGTCCGCGATATCAACCAGGCTGCGTCAAAGGTGCCGGCGCTGCGCGGCAACGCGATCTCGTCGAACAGTCTGCGTATCCGCGGCGCCGGCAGCGGGTTACAGATGGCGCTGATCGGCAATGATCACGAGGCGCTGACGGCAGCTGCCGCCAAGCTCGTGCAGCAGCTCGATGCCAGCGGCCAGTATGATACGCCGCGCCTGACCAACGAACCGTCGCAGGCGCAGGTTTCCGTCGCGATCGACCGCGAACGGGCTTCCGATCTCGGTATCGACATTACCGGGCTTTCGACCGCCATCCAGTCGCTGCTCGAAGGACGTTCGGTCGTCGATGTCTTCGTCAACGGCGAATCCTATCCGGTGCTTCTGACCTCGACGATGCGGCCGATCGACGATCCGACCGATCTCGAAAACGTCTTCCTGAAGACCGGCGACGGCAAGATCGTGCCGATGTCGGTCATCGCTTCGCTGAAGGAAGGCTCGGTCGCCCCGCAGCTCAACCGCGAGCAGCAGCTCGCCTCCGTGGCGATTACCGCCGGCCTGAAGGACGGCATGTCGCTCGGCGACGCTGTGAAGAATGTCACGCAAATGGCAGCGCCGCTCCTGCCGCCCGGCGCGCGCCTGCTGCCGCTCGCCGAAGCTGCGACACTGGAAGAGAATTCCAGCGGCATGGCGCTGACCTTCGGCTTTGCGATCGTCATCATTTTCCTGGTGCTCGCGGCACAGTTCGAAAGTGTGCTGTCGTCGCTGATCATCATGTCGACGGTGCCGCTCGGTCTTGCCTGCGCCGTCTTTGCGCTCATCATCACCGGCTCCAGCCTCAATATCTACAGCCAGATCGGCCTCGTGCTGCTTGTCGGCGTGATGGCGAAGAACGGCATCCTGATCGTGGAATTCGCCAACCAGCTGCGTGACCGCGGCGAGGATGTGCGCACGTCCATCGAGAAGGCTTGCGCGCTTCGCCTGCGCCCGGTCATGATGACGATGATCGCGACCATTCTTGGGGGTGTTCCCCTGGTCTTTGCCCATGGCGCGGGTGCGGAAGCGCGCGTGGCGCTCGGCTGGGTCATCGTCGGTGGCCTCGGCTTCGCGACGCTGGTGACGCTGTTCATCACGCCCGTCGCCTATCTGCTGATTGCCCGCTTTGCCAAGCCGCATGCCCATGAGGAAGCGCGCCTGCACGAGGAAATGACGCATGCGACGCGTCCGAAGCCGGACCCGGAACAGCTTCAGGCTGCCGAGTAAGAGGGCGAACAAGCCATTTTAATACTTTCGAAAGCGCCCGCCGGATCTCTCCGGCGGGCGTTTTTATGGTGTATGAAGTCTTGTGAAATAAGATAAATTACTTCTGAACTTTAGCCGTTTATTAAGCATAACCGGCAATGATCGCTATCAGTAACCGGCCGGTCTTCCCCAGTTTTTCCGAAGGCCATTGCGCTGATTTTCCAGCGACGGCGGACATGAATGTCCGCGTGATTTCGGTACATCCTGTTGTGTTGCGTTCTGTTTGTGTTTTGGAGTTCGTACCGTGAGTATTTATCAGCGCACCTCCGTGGATGCGGCGCTTAATGTGCTGCGTGATATCAATCGGAACATGACGGTGACGCAGAACCATGTCACGACAGGTCTGCGTGTCGAGAAATCCAGAGATAATGCCGCCTATTGGTCGGTTGCGACGACAGCTCGCCACGACAACAAGGCCCTTTCCGCCATTCAGGATGCCCTTGGCATGGCGGCTGCCACCATGGGAACGGCATCTGCCGGCGTCGACAGCGTCGTCGACGTCGTCACCGAGATCAAGGCCAAGCTTGTCGCGGCAACCGAGCAGGGCGTCGACAAGACCAAGATCGGTGAAGAGCTCGAGCAGTTGAAGGCGCAGCTGCGCAGCGTTTCCGAGGGCGCCGGCTTTAACAACGACAACTGGATCATTCTCGACAATACCACGACGCCGACGCAGCCGCGCCAGATCCCGGCCTCCTTCATCCGTAATTCGGACGGTACGGTATCGGTCGGCATGCTGAGCTATCATATCGATATCCCGCCGAGCGGCGCGACCTCCTCCAAGGATGCACGCTATGTGATCGACGACCGGGCAGGCGGCACCGGCGAATATGGTGTGTTGACTTCCGCCTTTTTCGCAAGCGAACTGGGCACCGCGCAGAACTGGGTGCTGACGAAGAGCAAGAACGGCAACACGACCGGCCAGGTGGAAATCGGCCTGACGGCGAATACCAGCAAACAGGACCTGAACGAGATGATCAGCGTCGTCGATGCGGCGCTCGGACAGCTGACGACCGTCGGCTCGGCTTTCGGCGCACTGGAAAAGCGCATCAGCATTCAGGATGAATTCGCCAAGAACCTGTCCGACAACCTCACCTCAGGCATCGGCCGCCTCGTCGATGCTGATATGGAGGCGGAATCGAGCAAGCTCAGGGCACTGCAGACCCAGCAGCAGCTCGGCCTGCAATCGCTGAATATCGCCAACGCATCCTATGACACGGTTCGTCAGCTCTTCCAGAACTTCTAAGCCTGAATTCAATAACATGACCGCGCGGCAAGCCATGCTCACCGCGCGGTTTTCTCTTTGGTAAAGTTCAGGCTTCAGGCGGCCTTTGCAGCCATCGTCGCCTTGGCCCACCAGACCAGTTCATCGAAGGCTGCCTTTACTGTCGGCAGCAGGTTCGCCTCGATCTCCTCGATCGGCTTGTTGCCGAAGGCCGGGTGGATCGACATGAAGTCGCCGCCGCCGATATGCACGGCGCTGCGGGTGGAGACCATATGAAGCTCAACACCGATTCCGCGCAGATGTTCGACCGCGCGCGTGGCACCCGTGCCGCCATAGCCGATCGCGGTGAACGGCTTGCGCATCCATTCCTTGTAGGCCTGGTCGAGCGCATTCTTGAGAACGCCAGTGATCGAATGGTTGTATTCGGCGACGACGAAGATATAGCCGTCGAAGCGCCCGATCGTTTCCTGCCAGCGGACCGCTGCCGGATTCTGGCTTGGCATCCAAAAGTTCGACGCCATCTCCTCGAAGAAGGGCAGCGGGTGATCGCGCAGGTCGATCAGTTCCACGTCGAAATCGTCACGTGCTTGAGCCTGTTTCAAAATCCATTGTGCCGGTGCGTCGGCAAATCGGGTGGGGCGGGTAGAGCCGATAATAACGGCGATACGGGGCTTAGAATTCAAAGTAACCTCCTGTATACTGGTTTCCAACGGTAACCAGATTACGAATGGTTCGCGGGGTCGCACAAGGAGGCACTTTATTGAAACCAGATAACCACGAGGAAACCGCCTCCTGCGAGGGCGCCGAAGACTGCGGGCAGGTTCATGCCTGCGATCACATCAGCCGCATGCTGGCGCGCATCAGCGACAAGTGGAGCCTGCTGGTGGTGCGTGTGCTGGGTCACGGGCCGCTGCGTTTCAACGCTTTGCGCCGCGAAGTCGGTGAGATCAGCCAGAAGGTCCTGGCATCGACATTGCGGGAGCTGGAGGAGAACGGCTTCGTTTCCCGGACCGTCACGCCGACCACGCCGCCGCAGGTCGAATATGCGCTGACGGATCTCGGCCGGGAGTTCCTGGATCCGGTTCGGGGGCTTGCCGAATGGGTCGTCGCAAACTCGGCGCGCATGGACGAGGCGCGGGCGGCCTATGCCAAACGCCGCGGGCTCGACTGAGGCAACCGCTGCGGTTTGCCAATAAAGCTGGTGATATCGGGGCAGGACTGCAACAGGCCGATGTTTTCCATGGGAAATTTGTCTTATCAGATAAGCATCTTCATCTTGTTGCCGCATTCCCTAATATCTGCTCGCACCAGCTTCGAACGGAGAACCTCCTGTCCATGATCAAGAAATTCATCCTTCTGGCCGTTGCGGCGAGTTACCTCTCAGCTTGCACGACGACCGACCCCTATACTGGTGAGCAGAAGGTATCCAATACCGCTGGCGGTGCTGCCCTTGGCGCGCTCGGCGGTGCCCTCGTCGGTGTCGCCGTCGGCGGCGGCGGACATGGCAAGCGCAACGCGGCGCTGATCGGCGCCGGCATCGGCGCGCTCGCCGGCGGCGCGATCGGCAATTACATGGACCAGCAGGAAGCCGAGCTTCGCGCGCAGCTTGAAGGCACCGGCATCTCCGTTACCCGCCAGGGTGACAACATCATCCTCAACATGCCGTCGAACATCACCTTCGATATCGACCAGGATGCGGTGAAGCCGGGCTTCTATCCGACACTGAATTCGGTGGCGATCGTGCTGCGCAAGTTCAACCGGACGCTGATCGACGTCAACGGCCATACGGATTCGACCGGCAGCCTGCAGCATAACCAGGATCTGTCGCAGCGCCGCGCGCTTTCGGTTGCCGATTATCTCGGCGGCCAGGGCATCGATCAGCGCCGCGTCTCTGCCGTCGGCTTCGGCCCGTCGCAGCCGGTCGCTTCCAACGCGTCCGAAGCTGGTCGCGCCCAGAACCGCCGCGTCGAAATCCAGATCGCGCCGATCACCCAGGGCTGATCAGGGAGGGCTGATCGGGCAAAGCCCGAGTAAGTCCTATCTGAGCAGATTTTACCGTCCTCCGCAGCGATGCGGGGGACGTTTTCGTTTCCGATGTCGAAAGCGCGGAGGGCCGTCTGGCTGGGTGCAGGACTTCATGCTACAGCTTGCTCCTGCGCATGATGATGACCAGCAAATGCACGACGAAAACGACCGTCCTTTCGGGGCGCTCCTCGGTGCATGCGCGCTCAATGGCATAGCGCAAACCACCCGAAGGCCCCACCGGAGACGGACGGGGCCGACAACAGAGACAGGTCCCGTTCTCCCATCCCAGATGTGAGAGACATATGCCGACCAATCTCGAAGATACTGCCTCAACGATTTCCCGCCGGTTCCATACGCCAACGCCCGCTGTTGCCATTGTTGGCGCCACAGGTGCTGTGGGTGTCGAGCTGCTTCAATGCCTGGAGCGGCGGAACTTCCCGCTCAGCCGCCTGCGGCTGCTTGCTTCCGCGCGTTCTGCCGGCAAGACGCTGCCCTTCGCCGGACAAGAGATTGCCGTGGAGGAACTGAGCGAAGCGAGCTTCGAGGGGATCGACCTCGCGCTCTTTTCCGCCGGCAGTGGTATTTCCAAGCACTATGCCGACGCCGCAGTGCGGGCCGGCGCCATCGTCGTCGATAATTCCTCGGCCTTCCGCATGCATCCTGAGGTGCCGCTTGTCGTGCCCGAGGTGAATGATGCAGCACTCGCCTCCCATCGCGGCATCATCGCCAATCCGAATTGTGTGGCGGCGATTGCGACCGTGGCGCTGGCGCCGCTCCACAGGGCGGATCCGATCCGCCGCCTCAATATCGCGACCTATCAGGCGGCATCCGGGGCAGGGGCCGCGGCGATGGAGGAGCTCAGGGAATCGACGGCCGCCTATCTCAGGGGTGAGAGCTATCAGCCGCGTGTGCTGCCGCATCCCTATGCCTTCAACCTCTTCAGCCACAATGCCGATATGGACATTGAGAGCGGCTATAATGGTGAGGAACTGAAGGTGATTGCCGAGGTCAGGCGAATCCTCGGCGCGGACGAACTTCCTGTTGGTATCACCTGTATCCGCGTGCCAGTGCTGCGGGCGCATGGCATGGCGATGACCGTGACCTTCGATGAGGCGATCACGCCGGAAGAGGTGCGCCGCCTCTATGCCGATGCTCCGGGCCTGCGGCTGGTCGATGACCGTGCGGCCAATCATTTTCCGATGCCATCGGAGGCTTCCGGTCAGGAAGATGTGCTGGTCGGCCGGATACGCAAGGATTTCGGCGATCCCACGGGGTGCAGCATCGCGCTCTTCGTCGTCGGAGACCAGTTGCTGAAGGGGGCTGCCCTGAACGCGGTGCAGATCGCCGAACAGTTACTGGCGCGCTGAAACGGGAACGGCCGGGATGACCCGGCCGTTTGCTTCAATGCTGCATCGCCGCGCCTTTGGTGATCTTGTCGACGATCTTCTTGTCGGCGCGCAGCGCAATGCCGACGACCTTGGCATCCTCGGGGGCGTATTCGGCGAAGACGGCGCGATTGGCGGCATCATGGCCGGTTGCAAACATCTCCTCGATGAAGACAGAGGAGGTCACCTCGCGCTCGATCGCGCGGCGGTGGATGGTCGAGATCGTCGTTTCGTCGGCCGACAAGACGATGATCGGCTGGATGGATAGCGGGTTGTAGAGATTGCCGGCACGATCCTTGTAGGGCTCGCCGATGATTTCAGGATATTGCCCGGCGATGCCTGTCGAAAGGAAGGCCGTGACATTCAGCTTCTGCCAGCCGGCAAGATTGTTTCGCAGGACGATCGCAATTTTGGTATCAAACATTCCAGTCTCTTTCATCAGGGTATCGGAAACGCATTGAGCCAGGATCTAACGCCGCAGATCTTCGAGGGTCTTGAACGTTTGTGCGAGCCGCAAGGGGGTAGCGGCATATTGGCCGCGCCCGCCGGCGGCGGCATCCTGACTGCACCGGCCTTTCCGGGCATCGAGCGTATCGAGGCGCAGTTCTCAGGCAATGTCTTTGAGCCGCATCGGCACGATACCTATGCGCTCGGCGTCACGCTGCATGGGGTACAGACCTTCACCTATCGCGGCGAGCGGCGCTTCAGCATGCCGGGGCAGGTGATCGTCTTGCATCCCGACGAAGAGCATGACGGCGGGGCGGCAACGGAGGCCGGGCTACATTACCGCATGCTCTACATGGAGCCGGCGCTCTTGATGGAATGCCTGGAGGCGGAAAAGATTGGGCTTCCCTTCGTCGATCAGCCAGTCATCGCCGACGGCGCGCTGGCGCAAGTGCTGCTCGCAGCACTCGGCGAACTCGACCGGGAGCTGGACGAACTTTTCGTCGACGATTTCGTCAGCCGCGTGGCGGGCGGGTTGTCGCGCCATTCGCAGGTACACCGCCGGGCTCTCGGCACGGTTGCCTGGAGGCAGGTGCGTGCGGCGCGCGATTATCTGGAGGCGCATGCATTGCGGCCAGTGCGCTCCGGGGAACTGGAAAGCATTACCGGCCTCGACCGTTTCACCCTGTCACGGCATTTCCGCACGGCTTTCGCCACCAGCCCGCATCGCTACATGCTGATGCGGCGGCTGCAGCAGGCAAAAGCGTTGATGGGCGAGGGCGAAGGTTTCGCCGATGTGGCGGTCGCCACTGGCTTTGCCGACCAGGCACATTTCATCCGGCATTTCAAGAAGGCCTATGGGGTGACGCCTGGGCGATGGGTGGGGCTTCAGCGGACAGCGCAGGTCAGCAATGGCGGCGTATCATAGCGCTTGGAGCGAACGGGAAAGTTCGGCTTCACGCCATTGCAGCCATTGCTGTCTCAATTTGCCTCTAGACAGGCCGATGGTCTCTTCGAGAACCTTGAGATCGAGAATGCGTTCGGTGCGAAAATGGCGAAAGGCCTGTTTCGCTTCGCACCACGCAATCAAAAGACAGCGCGCATCCTCATAGCCCAGGAGTACCGGCCACACGATACGGCTGGTTACCGCGTCATTCGCCGCGCGATATTCAAGCTCAATCTTTCGCCCCTCCCTGATCGCCCGCCGGACTGGACGGCTGTCGAGCGTCAGGCTGTCCATGACCTCGCCAGGTTTCAGGCTGACCGAAGGTTCGGCAATGAACGGAAGAAGGTCGTCCGGTACGGTTGATGCAATCTTTGCGATGACATCTCTGGCCGCAGTGTTGATGGCCGGGTCACCCAGCTTTGCCACCATCTGAACGCCCAGTAGAACAGCCTCGATTTCCTCTGCAGTCAGCATCAGCGGCGGCATATCGTATCGTGGGTCGAGGACGTAGCCAAAGCCAGCTTCCCCTTCGATGGGAACGCGCTGGCCAATCAGGTGGGCAATGTCACGATAGACGGTTCGTCGCGCGACCTCGAGTTCGTCCGCAAGCTGCGCCGAGGTGACGGGGCGGTTTGACCTTCGAAGAATCTGAATGATCTGAAAAAGCCGTTCCGCTTTTCGCATGGCTGGTGACTCCTGCTGCCACAACGCTGGCAGGATGACTATGTCACAAGAGCGGGCAAAGAGATCATTACGCATGAAGGAGAAAATGATGAAACTCGCATCCACCCGTCTCGTCGCTTCGGACATCGAAAGCATGGTGGCCTTCTATGAACTCGTGACGGGCTATCGCGCGGACTGGCTTGCTCCCGTCTTTGCCGAGATCGTGACACCCGGTGCCGCCGTGGCGATAGGGAGCGCGGAAACGGTTGCGCTCTTCAAGGAGGGCAGTGCGGAGCCACGCGCAAATAAAACCGCCATTCTTGAATTCATGGTATCGGACGTCGATGCTGAATTCGCTCGGCTGAGGGATCATGTCGAGGTGGTGCATGAACCCAAGGATTTGCCGTGGGGAAATCGCACGGTTCAGTTCTCCGACCCGGAGGGCACCCGCGTGGCGCTTTATACACCCGTTACCGAGGCTGCGAGACAACGCTTCAGCGGTCGATAGGCACGGCTGGCCACACTATTTATCCGTAAAGCGGCATTATCATATGCATTGCGCATGCCTACAGCAAGAAAGCTTGATGACATAACTTGCCTCCCGGGTCCGAGTTATCGGCATCAGCCGAATGCTCTCTTCACTACGACGCCTGGCTGCGCAATCGGCAGCCGGTGACAGGGAAAAGGTTCAAGGCGCAACTATGTCTTCAAATGATAAGCCACTTATCGCAATTGTCGGTGCAACCAGCAAACAGGGGAGGAGCGTCGCAGCGACGCTCCTTCGCAGCGAACGTTTCCGCGTACGCGCTTTAACCCGAAAAAAGGATTCACCCGAGGCTTTAAGTCTGGAGAAACTTGGAGCCGAGATTGTAACCGTCCCTCTCCAGCTTGGTTTCCAGAAGGATCTCGTTGCTGCCTTCGAAGGCGCGGACGGGGCATTTCTGATGACGCCGCCCGTCATGCCACCGGAGACAATAGAGGCTCCTATCGGCCGCCAACTGGCGGATGCAGCGGTTGAGGCAGGTGTCGGACATATTGTTTTCAGCACGCTCGAGAATGTCGACGTCATCTCCGGCGGGACGAAGTATGCTCCGCACTTCACCGACAAAGCGCGCGTTGCAGACTATATTCGCGGTCTGCCGATCTCTCATTCCTTCGTCATGTTGGCATTCTTCTACACAAATCTTCTCGAATATTATCCGCCGCGCATGGAAGGCGACACGCTTGTGCTGCCGATTTATCTTCCCGAAGATTTTAGAGCGCCTTTTGTCGATCCGCTCACGGCAACCGGGCCAGCCGTGCTGGAAATTTTCTCAAATCCCGAGCGCTACAACGGGAAAACGCTGCCTATCGTCGGCGATGTCATCTCGCCGCGTGAGATGGTCGAAACCTTCCGAGAGGTAACCGGCCTTAAGGCAGAATATCGAAACGCTTTCACCAGGGATGGCCTGCTGCGGCATTTTCCAGAGTTTGGCGCCAACGAGCTTTTCGTGCGCGAGCTTCTAGGGATGGTCGAGTATGCTGTCGAATATGGTTATTTCGGCAGGGAGCATGATCTGGAATGGAGCCGTCGCCTGAATCCCGACACGCTCGACTGGAAGCAGTATCTTCGAACCACGGGCTGGCGCGGCGACAAGCGATCTTTCGGGCTCTAAGTCACGATGGGCGGATTCCCGGCAGCTTAGAAATCTCGGCGACAAGAAAATCGGTGAGAAGGCGAACGCGGGCAATAGCGGAACGCTCAGGCACGATGAGCAGGCTCAGCGGGACCGGCGACGGCCGATAGTCTTCGAGCACGACCTCGAGCCGACCGTCGTCCAGGAGATCGTGGATCAGCCAATGATGGGTGGGACCGATGCCGCGTCCTGCGGCCAAGGCTTCGCGCGCTGCAAGCCCGTGATCGACGCGCAGCCTCCCATTGACTGGAACCGTCACATTCCCGCCATGGCGGGAGGAGAGAGCGATCTGATCGCTCCCGGCCACATTGGACATGATGACGGTTTCGTATCGCGAGAGATCGTCCGGGCGCTCCGGCCGCCCGTGGACGGCGAAATAAGCCGGAGCGCCTACCATCAGCCGATGGCTTTTTCCGAGCGCATGAAGCTTCATGGAGCTGTCGGTGAGAGGCCCAAGCCGGAGTGCCAGGTCAACGCCTTCGCGAACCAGGTCGATGCGCTCGTCGGTCAGGTTGAGATCGACGCTGATATCAGGATGCTGGTCCTGAAATTCGAAGATGAGGCGGGTGATGTGCATCACGCCAAGCGCTGCAGTACACGAAAGCCTGACAGCGCCTGCGGCCGCCCGACGGGCGTTTCTGGCTTCCTCGGTAGCCTGTTCGACCAGGCGTAATACCTGAAGGCAGTTGGTATAGTAGCGGCTGCCTTCGTCGGTAAGGGTGACGCGACGCGTGGTTCGGCTGAGGAGAGGTACGCCGACTGCGTCCTCGAGCTCATTGAGGTGCCGCGTCACGGTTGATTGACCGACGCCGAGCTCCCTTGCCACCGTAGACAGGTTGCCTCGCTCGGCAACGCGAACAAAGGTGCGCATTCTGTCAAGAGACAGTCCCGTGTTATCCATTTTTCAGCACAGTGAGGTTCATTCAATCAATGTAGGGAATAACCGGGCCTGCGACTAGTCAAGCATGGGCAGGAGAGCTCGGAGGCTCTTTCGACAGCCGCATATACTGACGATTTCCCGATTTAGGCGGCGTTTTCCGCAAGACCGGAGCGGCGGGCGATGAAGCGGGCGAGCGCCGGGCCGATCAACAGGATCATCATGAAGCGGCCGGTCTGCATGGCCATGACGAAGGGCACGTCGACATCGCTGGACGCGGCGATGATGGCGACGGAATCGGCGCCGCCGGGGCTGGTCGCGAGATAGGCGGTGAGCGGGTCGATGCCGGCGAATTTGTGGAGTGCCACAGCCATGCAGCCGCAGAGCGCCATCAGGATGATGATGGAGGCGGACACGCGCGGCAGTGCGCGGGCGGCGTGTTTGATGATCGAGCGGGTAAAGCGCAGGCCGATGCTCCAGCCGATCAGTGCGTAGCTGAGCGCCAGGATCCAGGTGGGTAGTTCGATCTTCAACAGGCCGAAGCCCTGCAGAAGAGCGCCGCCGATCAGCGGGATGACGATATTGCCGCCCTGGATGCGGAAGCGGAAGACGGCGTAGCAGCAGAGGGCGGCGAAGGCGACAGTCACGGCGAAGGCCGGCCAATCGACCGGCGGAAAGAAGATGACCGGCGGCGGCTCTTCGCCATCGGCGGCGACCCAGAGGCGGGAGATGACGGAAGCGCCAACGGCGACGAAGACGACGCGCAGATATTGCATGAAGGCGACGAGGCGGGCATCTGCCCCATAGGCTTCCGACATGATGACCATGGCCGAGGCGCCGCCGGGCGTGGAGCCCCATACGGCCGTCGTGCCCGGCAATACCTGCCAGCGCGTCAAAAGCCAGCCGAGACCTGCGGCGATGGCAATCACCGAGATGATGAAGACGAAGAAGAGCGGCGCGTCCTTGGCCATGGTGCCGAGGATATCGGGCGTGATGTTGCGCGCCATCAAGAGGCCGACCAGCACCTGGCCGAATTGCAGCGGCCAGTAAGGGATGCGCAGCTGCCCCTTGCCGACGGTGAGCGCCAGCACGATGGCCGCGACCATCGGGCCGATCAGCAACGAGGCGGGCAGGGCGAAGAGTTCGAGAAAAAGGACAAGAATGGTCGACAAAGCGAGCAGCAATGCCCATTTGGGCAGGCTCGCTTTCTGATGGAAGCTGCTTGCGTCCAAAATTGTGATCCCCGAACTTTTCGACCGGAGCGAGCCCGAAGGCGGAGGTGGGAGGAGGCCCCGGCAATATGAAGAGGCCGGCTGCGAGGGCCGGCAGGCGCAGACCCGGTATAGGCGCGGGTTGGCCAAGGGGTCAATTGCGGAATCTGGCCTTTGTGCTCCTAAAGTCTGGTGTGTTTGGCAAGGAAATCAAGCAGGGCACGAACGCGCGCCGGCAGAGGACCGCCCTGGCCGATATAGACGGCATAGAACTCTTCGACATCGCCGGGATTGAGCTCTTCCAACACGGGGGCAAGCCGGCCGGCGGCGATATCGGCGCGCACGGTGAATTCCGTCATGCGGGCAAGACCGGCACCCGAGAGCGCGAGATAACGCATAGCCTCACCGTCGCCGACCTGAAGGCCGGGGGTGACCGGAATGGTGATCGTCTCGAAGTTGTCTGTGACAGGCCAGCCTTCCAGCGCCCGGGCATAGGAGAATCCAATGCGGCGGTGGCGGTGCAGTTCGGCAGCCGAGCGTGGTTCACCGCGATGTTGAAGGTAATCGGGTGAGGCGACGATGATCTTTCTGGCAGCGCCAAGCTTGCGGGCGATCAGGCTCGATGTCTTCAGCGGGCCTGCGCGAATTGCGACATCGGCGCGCTCTTCCAGCAGATCGACCACCTTGTCGGTGTGGGTGATATCGAGTGTGACATCCGGATGCTCGGCCATGAAGGCCGGGATCAGCGGCGCCAGAACATGATTGCCGAAGGAGCCGCTGGTGTTGATGCTGATGCGGCCCGCCGCCTGTTCTCCCGCTGAGGCGAAACGTTCAGCCTCCGATATATTGGCGAGGATCGCGACACTGCGCTCGTAGAAGGCGCAGCCTTCGGGCGTCAGTTGCAGCTTGCGCGTCGAGCGGTTGACGAGGCGGGCGCCGAGCCTTGTTTCCAGCCGGGCGACCAGTTTGCTGACAGCTGATGGCGTCATGCGCCGCACTTGGGCCGCAGCAGAAAAACCGCCGCGCTCGACGACGCTGACGAAGACTTCCATTTCGCCCGATCGATTGATGTCCTGACGGCTCATGATGAATTCAAATCACAGATGATATGCTTTAAGGCAATCTATATCATCGTTCTGGCCGGGTCTATCTCTTCAAAAAAGGAGATTGATTCATGGAATACAGAAATCTGGGCGCATCGGGCTTGAGAGTGCCAGTGCTGAGCTTCGGGGCCGGCACCTTCGGCGGCAGCGGACCGCTCTTCGGCGCCTGGGGCACGACGGATGCGCAAGAGGCGCGGCGGATGGTGGATATCTGCCTGGAGGCGGGTGTGACGCTGTTCGATACGGCGGACGTCTATTCGGCCGGTGCTTCCGAGGAGGTGCTGGGGCAGGCGATTTCCGGAAAGCGCGATGCGGTGCTGATCTCGACCAAGACGGCGCTGCCGATGGGCGAGGGGCCGAATGATTGGGGCACCTCGCGGACGCGGCTGATCCGCGCGACCGAGGATGCGCTGCGCAGGCTCGGCACTGACTATATCGACCTTTTACAGCTTCATGCCTTCGATGCCTCGACGCCTGTCGAAGAGGTGCTTGCGACGCTCGACGGCCTCGTTGCATCGGGCAAGGTTCGTTATGTCGGCGTGTCGAATTTCTCCGGCTGGCAACTGATGAAATCGCTTGGGCTGTCCGAGAAATATGGATACCTGCGTTACGTGGCCCATCAGGTCTATTATTCGCTCGCCGGACGGGATTATGAATGGGAACTGATGCCGCTTGCCGCCGACCAGCAGGTGGGTGCACTCGTCTGGAGCCCGCTCGCTTGGGGCCGACTGACCGGCAAGATCCGCCGCGGTGCGCCATTGCCGGAGGGAAGCCGTCTGCACCAGACTGCCGAATACGGCCCGCCCGTCGATGACGAGAAGCTTTTCGATATCGTCGATGTGCTGGACGAAATTTGCGCCGAGACTGGCAAGACCGTGCCGCAGATCGCCATCAACTGGCTGATCGGCCGGCCGACGGTCTCAAGCGTCATCATCGGCGCGCGCAACGAGGAGCAACTCAGGCAAAATCTCGGCGCGGTCGGCTGGAGCCTGACGCGGGAGCAGATCGGCCGGCTGGACGCGGTCAGTGCCGTGACGCCGCCCTATCCCTATTTCCCCTATTATCGGCAGGAGGGTTTTGCGCGGCTCAACCCGCCCGCGGTCCCTGCAACAAAGATGGGATGAAATCTTCCGGAATCTTGGCTGGACAGCCGCTTTGACTTGCCTCATACCCGGCCTGCTACAGATGCTGTAGCAGGCTGTGGAATGCAGGGAGATCAAGGGCATGGCGCTGCGCGACGCGAAGGCTGGGGTGCGAAACGAGGTGGGCATCGAGGCCGTTACCGGCATTCTGAAACAGCGCTTCGGAGAGCGCTTCCAGACCGGCCAGGCCTTTCGCGCCCAGCATGCGCACACGACCACCTATATTCCCGCCCAGCTGCCCGACGGCGTGCTCTTTGCCGAGACGGCTGACGATGTGAAGACCGTTGTGCGGGCCTGTTCCGATCATAAAGTGCCTGTTATCGGCTTCGGTACCGGCTCGTCGCTTGAGGGGCAGGTGAATGCGCCGAATGGTGGCATTTCCATCGATTTCAGCCGGATGAATCGGGTACTTGAAGTCAATCCTGAGGATCTCGACTGCACGGTCGAGCCCGGCGTCACGCGCGAGGCGCTGAACACCTATCTGCGCGATACCGGCCTGTTCTTCCCGATCGATCCCGGCGCCAATGCCTCGATCGGCGGCATGACCTCGACGCGGGCCTCCGGCACCAATGCCGTTCGCTACGGCACGATGAAGGACAATGTCCTTGCCGTTACGGCAGTCACTGCATCCGGCGAGGAAATCCGCACGGCGCGCCGCGCCCGCAAATCGTCGGCCGGTTACGATCTCACACGGCTCTTCGTCGGCGCGGAAGGCACGCTCGGCATCCTGACCTCGGTGACGCTGCGCCTGCACGGCATTCCGCAGAAGATCGGCGGAGGTGTGTGCGCCTTCCCGAGCGTAAAGGCAGCGTGTGATGCCGTCATCATGACGATCCAGATGGGCATTCCGGTGGCGCGCATCGAGCTTGTCGATGCGTTGCAGATGCGGGCCAGCATCGCCTATGCCGGCCTTCCCTATGAAGAAAGCCCGGCGCTCTTCCTTGAATTCCACGGCACGGATGAGACGGTGGCGCTGCAATCGGCCGCTTTTGCCGAGATCGCGGCTGAATGCGGGGGCGGCGAATTCAAGTGGGCGGCGACCCCGGAGGAGCGCACGAAGCTCTGGAAGGCGCGCCACGATGCCTACTGGTCGGTGCGGGCACTGGCGCCTGGACTTGCCGTACTTTCGACCGATGTTTGTGTTCCGATATCACGGCTTGCGGATTGCGTTGCCGAAACGCAGGCCGATATCGAGGCAAACGGTTTGCTGGCGCCGATCGTCGGCCATGCGGGCGACGGGAACTTCCATGTGCAGCTTTTGTTCGACGACAAGAGTGCCGCGGGGATTGCCACGGCCGAGGAGTTCGTGGCCCGGCTGAATGCGCGGGCGCTGGCAATGGACGGTACATGCACCGGCGAACACGGGATCGGGCAGGGGAAAATGGCATTTCTGGAACAGGAGCTCGGGGGTAGCGTGGATCTGATGCGCCAGATCAAGCGCTCGCTCGATCCCGACAATATCCTCAATCCCGGCAAGATTTTTCATCTGGGCTGAAAATGGAATAATCTCATGATCTTGGCCCTTGCCCCCGGCATGAATAGCGCTAGTGTCGGCAACAGAATCCCGAATGGAGAATCCCTGACTTGGTAGGCCGGTTCCTCGTCTTTCTAGGAGGAGTGATCGTCGTAGTGCTCTTCGTGGCGCTGCTGGCACCGCTGTTCATCGACTGGACGGATTTCCGGATGAATTTCGAGGATCAGGCAAGCCGCATCATCGGCAAGAAGGTGACGGTGCATGGCACGGTCGACGCACGGCTTTTGCCGTTTCCGTCCGTGACGCTGCATGACGTGCGCGTCGGCCAGGAAGAAGACGGCACGCCGGTGGTGCAGGTCGAGCAGTTCTCCATGGATGCCGAGCTTGCGCCTTTCCTCTCGGGCGAGGCGCTGATCTTCGACATGCGCGTCGTCAACCCCAAGGTGCGGCTGCGGCTTCTGAAGGACGGATCACTGGACTGGATGCGCGGCAGCCAGCCGGAAATTCCGGCCAAGACCGTCGTTCTGGAAAATGTGCATGTCAACGGCGGCGAGATCGAGTTTATCGACGACCAGTCCGGCCGTTCGCGGCATGTGACGGGGCTCAATGCCGAAATGTCGGCGAAGTCGCTCGCCGGTCCATGGCGCATCGAGGGCGACGGCACGCTCGACGGTGAACATGGCAGTTTTTCGATTTCCAGCAACCAGCCGGACGAAAACGGGGTGCTGCGTGTGCGCACCCGGCTTGCCCCGGAAAAACATCCCGTCAGCGTCGATCTCGACGGCGAACTCAAGCTCGTCGACAGCCGGCCGAACTATCAGGGCACGCTTTCGGCTGCGATCGCGGATCGTGACGGCAAGACCGAAAAGGGTGAAGCGCCGCCGCCGCGCCTCAAAGGTCGTTTCGAGCTCACAAACGACCGCATCCGCGTTCCCGAATACCGCATGGAAGTCGGCTCGACCGACGACCCCTATGTGATCACGGGCGAGGCGACGCTCGACACCGGTAGTGCGCCGGAATTCCTGCTGACCGCCGATGGCCAGCAGATCGACGTCAACCGTATCGGCAATCAGGGTGCCGCGGGCAAGACCAACCGCGACCCTGCGGTTTCGGCACGTCAGCGATTGAACTCGCTGCTCGAAATTGTCGGCCAGGTGCCGATCCCGCAGGTCCCGGGCAAGGCGACGGTGCGCCTGCCGGCAATCGTTGCCGGCGATACGACGATCCGTGACGTAGCGCTGGAACTGAGGCCGGCCGGCAATGGCTGGATGATCGACAATGCCGTCGGCACGCTGCCCGGCCGCACGCAGGTGGAAGGCAAGGGCAAGCTGACGCTCACGGGTGATCCGTCCTTCAACGGCCAGATGGTGGTTGCCTCCACACAGCCTACGGGTCTTGCCTCCTGGCTGGCAGGTTCGGTCGATCCGGCGATCCGCCAGCTCCGGCAGGCCGGTTTCTCCGCCAATGTCAGCCTGACGCATGATCTGCAGCGCTTCGAGAACCTGGAGATCGCGATCGGTGCTGCGACGCTGAAGGGTCGGCTGGAGCGGCAGGCGACCAACGGCCAGACACCGTCGCTTTCCGTTGCGCTCAATGGTGATTCACTCGATCTCGATGCGCTGAGGGCGTTGACCGGCCTCTTTACCGGCCAGGATGCCGGCGACAATGTGCTCGATCACAAGATTGCCGCACAGCTCAAGGCCGACAAATTCACAGCCTTCGGTGTGCAGGCCGACAATGTCGAGACGACCTTTACGCTTGCTGACGGGGCGCTTTCCGTCGACCGGCTGTCGATCAAGAACCTTGCGGGCGCCGAACTGACGGCGACGGGCAAAGCGGAGGGATCGCTGCTCGACTATAAGGGCACCGGCGAGATCACCTTCAAGGCCGCCGATCCCGGCGCCTTCTTCGTCATGCTGCGCGAGCATCTGCCACATCACCCTGTGATGGACCGGCTGGTGCGCAACGCCGGCTGGTATGGCAATACGGCGCTGCGCGGCGCGCTGACGCTCGGCGGCGACGACGGCAATGCGCTTTCGGTGACGCTCGCAGGCGTTTCGAACGGCAGCCGCGTCAACCTCGACTACCGCATGTCCGACCTCCTGGCGCTGACCGGTAGCGGCACGACGACGCTGGAGGCGACGCTCGACAATGCCGTGCCGTCGATCCTGTTCGGGCAGGCGGGTCTCGATCCGCTGCCGGTCGACGCAGGCGCCAACGGCCGCATGACGCTGAAGGTAACGGCGGCGGGCAACGATCCTGCCGATGCCGCGCTGACCTTCGCGACAGACCGGACGTCGTTTACGGCAAACGGCAAGGTCGATGTACGGCCCGACACTTTCATGAACGGCAATGTCGCCGTATCGCTCGAAAGCGCCGATCTCGATCCGTATCTGGTCATGAACGGCATCGCGCTGCCTGAGCTTGGCACCGGGCTGCCCTTCAAGCTGCAGACCAACGCGACCATCGATGCCGACAAGGTGGTGTTGGCGGATCTCAACGGGCATGCGGCCGACAATGAATTCGCCGGCGGGCTGACCTTCGATCGCAAGGCTGCTAAGACGACGGCGAGCGGCACGCTCGCACTTTCCAAGGCCGATCTCGGCTGGCTCGGCGAAGCCGTGTTCGGGCAGATCAACGACCCCGCCAACGGCCAGTTGACGACGGCGGCCCTCGGCCTGCCGCTCTTCCGCGATCTCGACGTCAATCTGAAGCTTACCGCCAAGCAGTTCTGGCCCGGGCTTTTGAACACGGCGGTGAACGATTTCACCTCAAACGTTGCCTATAAGGGCGACGAGCTGCAGCTCAACGACATCGCCGGCAACTGGGATGGCGGCGCG
Source organism: Rhizobium sp. CF142 (assembly GCF_000281145.1). Lineage (NCBI taxonomy): Bacteria > Pseudomonadati > Pseudomonadota > Alphaproteobacteria > Hyphomicrobiales > Rhizobiaceae > Rhizobium > Rhizobium sp. CF142. The sequence goes on from NZ_AJWE01000019.1 coordinate 56,510, forward strand.
CTCTCCGGTAATATGCTCGTTACGAATGCCAATGGTACGGGCTTCCTGCAGTTGCGGCTGGCGCTTGCCGATTCCGATCTCGGTGGTGTCGTCTGGCCGCGTGACGGCGCTCCTGTCGCCAACGGCAAGTTCGGCATGTCGCTGGCGCTCGAAGCTTCAGGCAAGACGGTTTCGGAAATTGCGAGTTCTCTGAATGGCTCGGGCGAAATCCGGCTCGGCGAGACGAGCGTTCGCGGGTTGAACCTTGCGATCCTGGCGCCGCTGCTGGCCGCCACCGATCCGATGCAGGACCAGATCAATGCCGGCAAGATACATCCGATTGTCGAAACGCTGCTGAACAATGGCGAGGCGAAGCTGCCGCCGCTCGGCATTCCCTTCAACGTGACTGATGGTACGCTGCGGGTCCAGAATGTCAGCGTTGCCAACGATCTCGCGCATTTGAGCGCCGACGCGCAGATCGAGCTGCCGCAGGGGCGCATCAGCGCCACGCTTGGTATCGGGCTCAATCCCGGCGCGGAGGCGCTTTCGGGCGCGGAGCCGGGCATCCGCCTGAACTTCTCCGGCCTGCTGGCCTCGCCCGGCAAGACGATGGATGTGACCGATATCACCAGCTTTCTCTCGCTGCGCGCCTTCGAGCGTGAGCGGCGGCGCGTCGAGCGGCTGCAGACCAATGTGCTGGAAAAGCAGCGGCTGCGGCGCGAGGTGGCGCTCTATCGCTTCAATGACGCCCAGCGGGCTGCAGCTGCCGAGATCGAGCGGCAACGACAGGCGGAAGAAGAGCGGCTGAGGGCTCTTGCGCAGGAAGCGGCCCAGCGCAAGGCGGAAGCCGAGGCGAAGGCGGCTGCCGAAGCTGCGGCGCGCGCCAAGGCTGAGGCAGAAGCGAAGGCAAAGGCTGCGTCGGAGGCGGAGGCTGCACGGCGGGCCGAGCCCTTGCAGCCCGGCCAGCTCAATTTCGATCAGTTGCCGGGCGTTCAGGCCCAGTAAAAAGGGCCGGTCAGGCGTTCGCCACGGCGTTTTTCAGCCAGCACAGAACGTGCAGGCGCAGCGCCGAGGAGAGGTTGCTGTCAGGCGCGCGGCCATCGTCTATTTCTGATATCAGTGCTGCGAGCGGCATGGAGCGACTTGCGGCAATCGCCTTCAACTCGGTCCAGAACTCATCTTCCAGCGAGAAACTGGTGCGGTGCCCGTGCAATGTCGCCGAATGTTTGCGGATCATCGGCCTGCTTCGTCTTCGTTGAGAAAGCGATTCAGTCAGGAACCGCATCTGTCTGATCGCCCAGGCTTTTCACCCGCTGGCGATCAGGTCTTGTCGTCTTCGATCCGGCCCTGATCAAGCGCCTTTTCGGCCTTTTCGTTGAGGGCGCGGGTCAATTGCTTTTCGGCCTTGGTACGGCCGTGGGAGATACGATTCTGCTCTGCCTGCTTCTCCTTTTCGGAGCGAGCCTGCTGCTTGCGGAACTGGCGTAGATTGACGATTTCGGCGCTCACGCGGTTGCCTCCATCATGAAAAAGGGAGGCTTTCGCCTCCCTCGGCATTACTGCTTCTTGCGGAAAGAATCCAGCGAAACGACGGAGCCCGGTTTCTTTTCCTCGCCTTCTGCAGCAGGCTTTGCAGCCGCGTCCTCCGCCTTGACGGCATCAACGGGATAGGCGGTGATCTCGGCCGCCGGAAGTTCCTCGCCGTCGCTCAGGGGCACGTCGAACTCCAGCTCGAAATTGACCGAGGGGTCGTAGAAGCCGCGGATGGCGTTAAAGGGAATGACGAGCTTTTCCGGCACGTCTGAGAAGGACAGGCCGATCTCGAAATGGGATTCGGTGATCTTCAGTTCCCAGAACTGGTGCTGGATGACGATGGTCATCTGCTCGGGATATTTGGACTTCAGGTGCTGCGAGATGCGCACGCCGGGAGCGCCCGTGAGAAACGTGATGAAGAAGTGATGGTCGCCGGGCAGACGGCCCGTCGTTGCGACTTCGGTCAAGACCTTGCGGATGACACCGCGCAACGCGTCCTGTGCCAGAATGTCGTAGCGGATATGATCCTGCCCCATGCTTTTCCTGTCTTTCGTCGGTTTGGAAGTCTTTTCACGAGCTTATATGGCACGTCCGGGCGCTTTGGGAAAGCGCCAAGCCGATTCATGCATTCATCAAGCATACATGATTTCATCGAAAAAGGGGAGAAGGTGAAGGCTTCTGTTGCCAGGTGCCTTCGGACCCCGCCTCAAGGGGCTAACCTAGAGGACTTAGGTCGGAATTCTCACACCGCCATTAGGCAGCGAGAGCGTATTCCTTAGCGTTGTTGTCGTTTGCAACTACACTTGTGACCCGATAACGGCGGTATCATGCCGAGCGAAAAGTCGATCTTTACACCCTTGTCGATCCTATTTCGCCCCCATCAAAAGCAGGCCCTTTTCCAAAAGGATATCCGCCTGCTTTTGGTGGAGGCGCCGGGTACCGCCCCCGGGTCCAATAGGTTTATTCCACCGCCCGTTTATCGCCATAGCCGGCCCGAAAGCCGGCATGGGTGATATAGTGTTTTTGTTACCGGAAGGGAAGGGGATACGTCATAAAAGCGTCGTGCTCTCCAGGGAATTTGCTTGGATAATCAGCAAGGCGCATTGGTTTGCGGCCGCTTTGCCCTTAAATTAGGTGCAAAAGGAATCAGTGGCGACCATGAAGCAATATCTCGACCTCTTGAGCCATGTGATGGAAAACGGCACCGACCGGGGCGACCGCACAGGCACCGGCACGCGTTCGGTCTTCGGCTATCAGATGCGCTTCGATCTCGATGCCGGCTTTCCGGTGCTGACGACGAAGAAGCTGCACCTGCGCTCCATCATCTATGAACTGCTGTGGTTCCTCAAGGGCGAGACCAATATACGTTACCTGCATGAAAACGGCGTCAGCATCTGGGACGAATGGGCCGACGAGAAAGGTGATCTCGGCCCGGTCTATGGCGCGCAGTGGCGCTCCTGGCCGGCACCGGATGGCGGGCATATCGACCAGATCGACAATCTCGTAAAAGGTCTCATCAAGAACCCGAATTCCCGCCGTCACATCGTTTCGGCCTGGAACCCGGCGGAAGTGGACGAGATGGCATTGCCGCCCTGTCACTGCCTGTTCCAGTTCTATGTGGCTGACGGCAGACTTTCCTGCCAACTCTATCAGCGCTCGGCCGACATCTTCCTCGGCGTTCCCTTTAACATCGCTTCCTATGCGTTGCTGACGATGATGGTGGCGCAGGTGACCGGGCTGAAATATGGCGAGTTCGTCCATACGCTCGGTGATACACATCTTTACCACAACCATTTCGACCAGGCGAAGCTGCAGCTGGCGCGCCAGCCGAAGCCGCTGGCG
>NZ_AJWE01000020.1:0-88554 GCF_000281145.1 Rhizobium sp. CF142
CGGCGGCGGCAGGCCGATCGCCTCCAACTCCTCTTCCGTCTTTAGCCAAAGCTCATGGGCCTCGCTGGCCAGGTACAGCCGGATTTCCGGCACATGCGGCGGCGCAAGCAGGCTGGTATTGGCGCGGATGAAGGTTTCCGGGTCGGTTTTCAAAACTACTCAGCGCGGCGGGTTTTCGAAACCGCCCATGCGGCAGACCTCAGCCCATTCGTCATCCGTCACCGGCTGCACGGAAAGCCGCATCGAGGTGACCAGCGACATCTCGGACAGCTTCTCGTTTGCCTTGATGTCCTTCAGCGTCACCGGCTTCGGCACATCCATGACCGCGCGGATATCGACACAATCCCAGCGATCGTCGCCCTTCGCAGTCGAATCCGGATGCGAGAGCGCGCAGACCTCGACGATACCGACGATCTCCAGCCCGTCATTGGAATGGTAGAAGAAACCCTTGTCGCCGATCTGCATGGCCCGCATGTTGTTGCGCGCAAGGTAGTTGCGCACACCGGTCCATTCGGTGCCCTTCTCGCCGGCCGCCTTCTGCTGTTCCCAGGACCAGGCTGCGGGCTCGGATTTATAAAGCCAGTGCGCCATGTCCTTTAAGCCTCCGGCTTGTTGAAGACCCAGTTGAAGGGCTTCACCTCGACGCTTTCGAACAGGCCGGCGAGTGCATAGGGATCGGCAGCGCCGAGTGCCTTGGCATCATCAGCCGTTTCGGCATGGACCATCACGAGGCTGCCGTTCGGCTTGCCTTCCGCATCGAGGAACGGGCCTGCCATGGCAAGCTTGCCTTCGGCATTGAGCTTGTTGAGATAATCAAGATGGGTCGAGCGCGTTTCCATGCGCACGTTGAGATGGCCGGGCTTGTCCTTGCAGAGAAGGGCGAAAAGCATGTCTGTCTCCTATTCGGTCGTAATCGGACGTGTCATCAATTGTTCGATGGCTTCGGATATGCCGAGCTTGCCTTCGATGATCGCTGATACCGCATCGGTGATCGGCATCTCGACGCCGAGCTCTTCGGCTAGCCGCGAGGCAACCGCCGCAGCAAAAGCCCCTTCCACCAATTCGCCGCGCGAAGGGTCGACCTTTTCGCCGCGCCCGAGCGCAATGCCGAAACGCAGGTTGCGCGACTGATGGCTGGTTGCCGTCAGCACGAGATCGCCCAGGCCGGAAAGCCCCCGCGCCGTATCGGCATTGCCGCCCTTGGCGACGATGAAGCGCGACATCTCGGCAAGCCCGCGGGCAATCAGCGCCGCACGCGCCGAATCGCCGATACCGCGGCCTTCGACAATGCCGCAGGCAATCGCCAGTACATTCTTCAATGCTCCGCCAAGCTGCACGCCGATACGGTCTGCCGAGGCATAGAGCCGGAAGGTGCGGCCAGAAATCGCCTGCGCCAGCCGCTCGGCAACCTGCATGTCGGCCGCAGCGATCGCCATGGCCGTCGGCAGCCCCTTGGCTATGTCGGCAGCAAAGCCTGGACCCGAGAGTACGCCAACCGGATGATCAGGCAATTCCCGCTCCAGCATGTCGGTCAAAAGCGCACCGGTCTTCCGTTCGATGCCCTTCGCGCAGGTGACCACAACGGCATCCTTAGCCAGGTAAGGACCATATTGCCGCGCGGCGTCCGCCTGCGCCTGTGACGGCATGGCAAAGAGCACGATGCCTGCACCGCCGATTGCATCCGCCTCAGCAGAGAATTCCAGTGTTTCCGGCAGCGGGATGCCGGGCAGAACAGCATCATGCAGCCGCTCTGCCTTGAGGTCTTCGATCAGCGACGGATCGCGGCCGACAAGGATTACCGAATTTCGCCCGGTCAGGGCGACCACGGCCGCAAGCGCCGTGCCGAAAGCTCCAGATCCGACGACGGCGATGCGCTCGCTCATGCCTTGGCTCCACGCTTTCCGGACCCGAGCATGGTCTCTGCCTTGGTATCGAGCGGCCAGCGCGAACGCGGCTGCACATCGAGATCGTCAGGCGCAACGCCCTTCGCCATGCGCTCCAGCCCGGCCCACGCAATCATCACGGCATTGTCGGTGCAGAGGCGGAGCGGCGGCGCAATGAAGCGGAAGCCATTCTTGTCGCAAAGCGCCTGAAGGGTGCTGCGGATTTCCAGATTGGCGGCGACACCACCAGCCACCACAAGCGCAGGCTTTTCCGGGAGGCTTGGAAATTCCGTCTTGAACCGCTGCAGGCCGCGGCCGATGCGATCCTTCATCGTGCGGGAAATCGCCTTCTGGAAGGAGGCGCAGATATCGGCGACATCCTGATCCGTCAGCGGCGCAATCTCGGTCGCCGCCTGGCGCACGGCCGTCTTCAGGCCCGAGAAGGAAAAATCGAGCCGCGCCTCGCCGACAAGTGGCCGCGGAAAATTGAAACGATCGGCATTGCCGTCCTGCGCCATCTGCTCCACCGCCGGCCCGCCGGGATAGGGAAGGCCAAGCAGTTTCGCCGTCTTGTCGAAGGCTTCGCCCAGCGCATCGTCGATCGTCGTACCCCAGCGCTCGTACTCGCCGATGCCGCGCACGAGGATGAGCTGCGTATGGCCGCCGGAAACCAGCAGCATGAGATAGGGAAAGGAAAGACCGTCCGTCAACCGCGCCGTCAGCGCATGGCCTTCGAGATGGTTGACTGCATAAAGTGGCTTGCCGGCCGCCTTGGCGATCGCCTTGCCGGTCATCAGCCCGACAAGCAGCCCCCCGATGAGGCCAGGCCCTGACGTCGCGGCGATCGCATCGACATCCGAGAGCGACACATTGGCGCGCTTCAGAGCCTCGTCGATCAGCTCGTCCAGCGCTTCGACATGGGCACGCGCGGCGATCTCCGGCACCACGCCGCCATAGGCGCTATGCTCGTCCAACTGGGAAAGAACGACATCCGACAGCACGTTGGAGCGGCCTTCCGCATCGCGCTCGACGACTGCAGCAGCGGTCTCGTCGCAGCTTGTCTCGATGCCGAGGATGCGCAGAAAGGGAGCCATGAAACCTGTTCGTTGATTGCGATAGGGGATAAACCTGTTTACGAGAACTCCGGTAACAACGGATCAAAGCGGATGCAAACAAAACCTTTCCGGATCGGCACACGCGGCAGCCCGCTGGCGCTCGCGCAGGCACACGAAGCCCGCGACCGGCTGATGGCAGCCCACAATCTGCCGCAGGAGATGTTCGAGATCGTCGTGCTGACGACCAAGGGCGATCGTATCACCGACCGCTCGCTGGCCGAGATCGGCGGCAAGGGACTTTTCACGGCAGAACTGGAGCAGCAGCTCGTCGCCGGCGATCTCGATCTTGCCGTGCATTCGAGCAAGGACATGCCGACTGTCCTGCCGGAAGGTCTCTATCTCTCCGCCTACCTTCCGCGCGAAGATATCCGCGACGCTGTCGTCGGCCGCACCGCGCCGAAGCTGATTGACCTGCCGCATGGTGCGACCGTCGGTTCATCCTCGCTTCGCCGTCAGGCGCTCATCCGCCGCATGCGGCCGGATATCAATGTCATTACCTTCCGCGGCCTCGTCGACACGCGCCTGCGCAAACTGCAGGAAGGCCAGGTCGATGCGACGCTTCTGGCGCTTGCCGGCCTCAAACGCCTCGGCAAGGTCGAGGTGATCACCGATATCCTCGACCCCGACAGCTTCCCACCGGCACCCGCCCAGGGCGCTATCTGCATCGAAAGCCGCATCGGCGACACAAGGATCGACGAGCTGCTGGCGCCGATCAATGATGCGCCGACCTTCGACACGGTCTCCTGCGAGCGCGCCTTCCTTGCCGCCCTTGATGGCTCCTGTCGCACGCCGATCGGCGGTTACGCCGTCTGCGAGGGTGATCAGATCCGCTTCTCGGGCCTCATCCTCACGCCTGACGGCCGCCACCAGCATGCAATCACCATCGACGGCAACCGCCGCGACGCCGCTGCACTTGGCACCCGCGCCGGACAGGACGTGCGCGCAAGGGCGGGCAGCAGCTTCTTCGAGGACTGGAGCTAGCCTGCATGCGCGTGCTTGTCACCCGTCCGGCGCATTCGGGCGAGCGCACCGCTCAACGTTTGCGCGAGCTGGGTCACGAGCCACTATTGCTGCCGCTCACCCGTCCCGTCCACGACATGGCGGCCGCTCGGCAGGCTCTGGAAACAACCACTGGGGCGATAGCCATTACGAGCGCCGAAACGGTGCGCACCTTGCAGTCTCTGGGGGAGGCGCTGGCACCTCACCTTTCGCGCCGTCTCTTTGCCGTTGGCGAAACGACGGCCGACGAGGCTCGCAAGCTGGGGTTCCATTCTGTCACGGCGTCGTCGGGCAGCGGCCGCGAGCTGGCCGAGCTGATCGCGGCAAACGAGGCCGACAGGCTTCTCTATCTCGCCGGCAGTCCGCGCGCCGAGACCTTCGAGACGCGTCTGACGGAGCTCGGGCGGCAATTCTCGGTGGCCGAGTGTTACCGGATGGAGCCTGTCACGCCCAGCCCAGAGGCCGTCGCAGCTCTCCTGACGAACAGCCCTCCTGATGCTGTTCTTTTCTATTCTCGCCACACGGCCGGAAATTTCTTTCATATCCCGCAGGTAGAGTCCCTTTTGCTGCAGTTGCCGAAAATCCGTCTCATTTGCCTCAGCAATACTGTTGCGGAAGCTGTTCCACCGGTTTTGAGAACAGTCCTGGAGATTTCGCCGATGCCGGATGAAAAAAGCCTTTTGTCGCTGCTTAGAAGGCTTTAGCCGCCCAAATTTGATCTAACCTCTTCCCTTAATTGCCATCCCTGTCTAGTTTCGTTGCAATGCAGGATAATGAGGACCTCATGGTATCGGGAAATCCGCCACGCCACTCGAAGAGCTCCGACAAGCCGGTCACGATTGACCTGGACGCGCAGGACTTCGCCTCGGCGACTGATCCTGAAAAGCCTGCTGAAGAAGCCGCACAAGCAGCCGATGACGCACCTGTCACTGAGGCCGTAGCCGCTGCGGAAGCCGGCGGTGAACCGCTGTCGGAACACGAGAGCGACCGCGCTGCCGGCGCGCAGGAAGAGCCCCTCCCGAAGGAGCCCCCGCTATCGGAACCGGTACAGCCGCCTCCGCCACAGAAGGGCGTCATCACGTCGGGCCTGATTGCCGCCGGCATTTTCGGCGGCCTTGTCGCCCTGCTTGGCGCCGGCGCGATTCAATATGCCGGTTATCTGCCGGGCTCCTCCACCCAGCAGACGAACTCTCCGGAAGTGGCCGACCTATCCGGCGAGATCGAAGGCCTCAAGCAATCGGTCGCAAGCCTTGCCGCCAATCCGATGCCAGCCGTCGATAACAGTGCCCTCGAAAAGCGCATCGCAGCTCTCGAAGCGGCCCCTCAGACACCGGCGTCCGGCACATCGACCGACTCGGCCGATGTCGAAGCACTCAACCAGAAGATTGCAGATCTGGCCGCTCAGATTGAGCAGTTGAAGACGAGCCTTGCGCAGACCACCGAACAGCAGGCCTCAAACGGCGCCGATATTACGAGCCGCCTTGCCGAAGCCGAAAAGAAGCTGAACGAGCCGCGCGAGGATGTCGCCGTTGCCCGCGCCATCGCCGCCGCAGCTCTCAAGGCCGCGATCGACCGCGGTGGCCCCTTCATCGCCGAACTCGATACATTTGCCGGCGTAGCACCCGATGATCCGGCTGCAACCGATCTGCGCGGCTTTGCCGAGACCGGCGTGCCCTCACGCGCCGAACTGATCCGTCAGGTTCCCGATGTCGCCAACGCCATCGTCGAATCCGTCAATCAGCCGGATCCCAACCAGAGCTGGTCGGACCGGCTTATGTCGAGCGCCAAATCCCTGGTCTCGGTCCGCCCCGTCGGCAATGTCGAAGGCGAAAGCGTTGAAGCGATCGCCGCGCGCATGGAGGACAAGGTGAAGAACGGCGATCTGCCCGGCGCAGCCACCGAATGGAACAGCCTGCCTGCTGTCGCCAAGCAGGCTTCCGCCGCCTTCAAGCAGTCGCTCGAAGCTCGCATCCGCGTCGAGGATCTCGTTGGCGGTGCTCTCTCCAAGGCCGTTTCCGGCACCGGCAGGGAAGGATGAGCATGGTCCGCCTGATTATCTTCGCGCTCCTCGTCCTCATTCTCGCCTATGGTTTCTCCTGGCTTGCCGATCGCCCCGGCGATCTGTCGCTGATCTGGGAAGGCCAGATCTACCAGACCAAGCTGATCGTCGCGGCAAGCGCCATCATCGCGCTGATCGCCGCCGTCATGGTGGCCTGGTGGTTCGTCCGCCTGATCTGGACTTCGCCGCATTCCGTGACGCGCTTTTTCCGCGCTCGCAAACGCGATCGCGGCTACCAGGCCCTCTCGACCGGCCTCATCGCTGCCGGCGCAGGCAATGCCCTGCTCGCCCGCAAGATGGCTGCCCGCTCGCGCGGCCTCATCCGCGCCGATCAGGAACCGCTGATCAATCTCCTGGAAGCACAGGCCGCTCTCATCGAAGGCCGCTATGATGAAGCGCGTTCCAAATTCGAGGCCATGGCCAACGATCCTGAAACGCGCGAACTCGGCCTGCGCGGTCTTTACCTGGAGGCCAAGCGCCTCGGTGCCAACGAAGCTGCCCGCCAGTACGCCGAAAAGGCAGCCGATAACGCGCCCTACCTGCCCTGGGCCGCTCAGGCGACGCTCGAATATCGCAGCCAATCCGGTCGCTGGGATGACGCCATCCGTCTGCTGGAACAGCAGAAAGCCGCCAAGGTTGTCGAAAAAGCAGAGGCAAACCGCCTGCATGCCGTGCTGCTGACGGCCCGTGCCGATGACAAGCTGGAAAGCAACCCTGCCGGCGCCCGCGACGATGCCCTGCAGGCACTGAAGCTGTCCGCCGATTTTGTACCCGCCGCCCTGATTGCCGCAAAGGCGCTGTTCCGCGAAGGCGGCATCCGCAAGGCGGCCTCCATTCTCGAACAGACCTGGAAGGCTGGACCGCATCCCGAGATTGGCCGCGTCTATGTCCGCGCCCGCAGCGGCGATTCAACACTTGATCGCCTGAAGCGCGCCGAACGACTGGAGAGCATGCGGCCGAACAATGTCGAATCTCTCCTCGTCATCGCACAGGCGGCGCTTGACGCGCAGGAATTCTCCAAGGCCCGCGCCAAGGCGGAAGCTGCCGCCCGCATCGAGCCCCGCGAGGCGGCCTTCCTCTTGCTTGCGGATATCGAGGAAGCAGAGACCGGCGATCAGGGCCGCGTGCGCCATTGGCTGGCACAGGCGCTGAAGGCACCGCGCGATCCAGCCTGGGTTGCCGATGGTTTCGTTTCCGACAAATGGCTGCCGGTTTCGCCGGTGACCGGCCGTCTCGACGCCTTCGAATGGAAGGCACCGTTCGGCCAGCTTGAAGGACCGGTCGAGGAAGGTTCGACCGCCTCTATCGAAACGGCGCTGAAGACCCTACCGCCGCTGCGCGAAACCCGACCGGAAAGCGTGGTCAACGACCACCGCATCATCGAGCTGGAACGGGCAGCGACGATTGCCGAAGCCGTGCGCCCGGCAACTCCGGCACCCGCACCGGCAAAAGCAGCCGAACCGTCCGCGTCCCGGCCGGCTCCTTCCACATCTGAACCAAAACCCTTTTTTGGCGGCCTGCCGGATGACCCCGGCGTCCGCGATCCCAAGATGGAACCGGAACCCAAGACTCGGCTCCGCCTTTTCTGAAATGGAACGAAAAACCGTATGTTCGAACGCTTTCAGGCATTCTTCCAGAATCTGACCGCCGACCGCCCCAAAGCAGGCTTTGCCCCCGATGACCCGCGCATCGCAGTTGCTGCACTCTGTATGCAGGTCATGGAAGCCGACGGCCAGATCAAGGACAGCGAAAAGAAGCGGCTGCGCAAACTCCTGAAGGAGCAATATGCGCTCGACGGCAAACAGCTCGATGCGCTGATGGCCGCGGGGCTGGAAGCCGAAAGCTCGGCGGTTGATTATTTCCGCTTCACCTCCGATCTAAAGAGACATCTCAATACCGAGCAGCGTCTGGAGCTGATCGGTATTCTCTGGGATATCGTCTATGCCGACGGCGAGCGAAGCGAAATGGAAGACCATGTGATCTGGCGGATTGCCGATCTCCTGGGTGTGTCTTCCCGTGAGCGCATTCAGAAGCGGCAGGAGGCGGCCGCAAGGGTTACGAACGCACAGGTGGTGCAGGATGACGCTGACTGACAGAAGCATGAGACGCGACAGGCGCCCTATTCTCATCATTCTTCATCAGGAGCGCTCCAGCCCCGGTCGTGTCGGACAGCTTCTCGTCGAGAAAGGTTATGATCTCGATATTCGTCGCCCGGTCCTTGGCGACCCCCTGCCTTGCACCCTTGAAAACCATGCCGGTGCGGTGATTTTCGGCGGCCCGATGAGCGCCAATGATCCAGACGAATTCGTCAAGGCGGAGATCGACTGGCTGGAAGTGCCCCTCAAGGAAAACCGACCCTATCTCGGTATATGCCTCGGTGCACAGATGCTGGCGCGCCAGCTCGGCAGCAAGGTTGCGGCCAATTGTGACGGATCGACAGAGATCGGCTGGTATCCACTGCATACGACCGATAGAGGCCGGCGGCTGATGCGCTGGCCGAAAATGGTCTACCACTTCCACCGGGAAGGTTTCGAACTGCCGCATGGCGCCGAGTTGCTGGCATCCGGCGACGCCTATCCCAACCAGGCCTTCCGCTACAACGACAATGCCTGGGGCCTGCAATTCCATGCGGAGCTGACACGGGTGATGATGCATCGCTGGGTCGTGCACGGCGCACACCGCTTCATCCTGCCGAACGCGCAGCAGGGACGCGAACATCTGGAAGGCCGCATGCTGTTCGATGCGCCGCTTAAAGCGTGGCTCGACGAATTTCTTGATGTCGTCTTCGAAGGCAAGTCGGCAGCAGCCGCTACACCGCTTCTCGTATAGGCGCGTCGAGCGTATCGATCTTCCTGAGTTTCGGAAAACCGCTTGCCCAGATGGCGGCTACGGCGAGCGTACCGATGCCACCGATAATGACGGCCGGGACGGCGCCGAAAACCGATGCCATAGTACCCGCGCGGAATTCCCCGAGCTCGTTGGATGCGCCGACAAAGACCGTATTGACCGCGTTGACGCGGCCGCGTAGATGGTCCGGCGTCCAAAGCGCAATCAGGCTCTCTCGGACATAAACGGAGATCATGTCCGCAGCGCCCATGATGGCGAGCGCTGCGATGGAAACCTCGGTATTGGTCGACAGGCCGAACACGATCGTACCGAGGCCGAAGATCGCCACGCCGATGAACATATACATGCCGGCCTTATGCTTCAGTGGATAGGCGGCAAGAAAGATCGCCATGATGATGGCACCGACACCCGGCGCCGAACGAAGCAGGCCGAGGCCCCACGGCCCGAGCGTAAGGATATCGCGCGCAAAGATCGGCATCAGTGCGGTAGCGCCGCCAAGCAAAACGGCGAAGAGATCGAGCGAGATGGCGCCAAGCACGATTTTCTCTTCCCGGATATAGCGGAAGCCACCGAGGATCATGTCCCAGCTCCTAGCCTCGCCCGTCGTCTTCTGCGGCGGCTTGGGGATCATGTAGAGCAGGATCGCGCCGAGCGCAGAAAAGATGACGGCGACCGTATAGGCCGTCGAAGCGCTGACGCCATAAAGCAGACCGCCGAGCACAGGGCCGGTGATGGCCGCCAGCTGCCAGGAGGACGAATTCCATGCGATCGCATTGGAGAGATCTTTCTCCGGCACCAGATTCGGCGCAAGCGACTGTACGGCCGGCGTCATAAAGGCGCGCTCGATGCCGAAGATCAAAAGCACGATGAAGACGGGGATCGGTGAAAAGCTGCCGGTGATCGTCATCCCCAGGAGCGCGAGCGTGCAGAGCGCGCTGACGAGCGAGCAGATCGAGGCGATGGCGCGGCGATTGTGCCGATCCGCCACCGAACCGGTGACGAGGATCAGCACGAGAGACGGCAGGAACTGCACAAGCCCGATCAGACCGAGGTAGATGGCGCTTCCGGTCTGGTCATACATTTGCCAGCCAACCGCGACGCTGACGATCTGCTGCGAGAAGGAAAGCAGGAACTTCGCGAAGAAGAAACGCGTATAGGACGGATGCCGGAACGCGGCAAAACGGTCTCCGGTGGGCGAAAGCGACATGAAGCTTTTCCGAGAAAGCGGGTGCGGAATGCCTGCGAAGCGACCCGTTAAACATGATTTGCCATGCGTCTCCACACGGCCCTTGCTCGTTTAATCGCCAATGTCTACATATCTGTCAACAACGAACTGGAGACGGTAATGGCGGGAATTCTTCAGGCCATATTTCTAATCATCGATGTGGCTTTGAACCTTTATTGGTACGTGATCATTGCCAGCGCCATTTTCTCATGGCTGTACGCATTCAACGTCATCAATTCGAACAACCAGTTTGTGAACCAGTTGGGCATGTTCTTCTATAACGCGACTGAACCCGCGTTGCGGCCCATACGCCGCTTTCTGCCCAATCTGGGCGGCATCGACATCTCTCCGATTATCCTGCTGCTGATCATCATATTCATACAGGCCATACTCAACAATCCGATCAAGCCCTTCCTATACTCGCTGGTCGTTTGAACCGCCCCTGGAGGCTTTCCGGTGATCACATCCGTCTCGCCGTACGGCTGACGCCAAATGGCGGGCGGGATGCCATCGAAGGGATCGAACCAGATGGCGAAGGCGGTATGCTCTTGAAGGCGCGCGTCACCGCCGTCCCGGAAAAGGGAAAAGCCAACAAGGCACTCATAGCGCTCGTCGCCAAGTCTTTGGGTATTGCCAAGTCCTCGGTCAGCCTCGCTTCCGGCGATACGTCGCGCAAAAAAATCCTCCGGATCGATGGCGACCCGGAGGATGTGATGAAAAAGCTCGAAAGGCTGTTCGGCTAAGGCAATTCCCGAAAAGCTATGCAGCGGTTTTGCGTCGGGAATTGCGTAGAGCTGGAATCAGGCCTTTTCTTTCTTGGCGCGTTCGATCGCTTCGAGGATGAGCCCGCCGGCTTCCTTGTAATCGCCCCAGCCGTAGATCTTCACCCACTTGCCGGGTTCCAGATCCTTGTAATGCTCGAAGAAGTGTTCGATCTGCTTCAGCGTGATCTCAGGAAGGTCGGTATAATCCTTGACCTTGTCATAGCGCTGCGTCAGCTTCGGCGACGGGACGGCGATGATCTTCTCATCCTTGCCCGAATTGTCTTCCATCTTCAGAACGCCGATCGGGCGGACATTGATGACGCAGCCGGGAACCAGCGGACGGGTGCTGGCGATCAGGACGTCGATCGGGTCGCCATCTTCGGAAAGCGTGTGCGGTACGAAACCGTAGTTACCCGGATAGGTCATCGGCGTATAGAGGAAACGATCGACGACCAGCGTGCCGGCTTCCTTGTCCATTTCATACTTGATCGGATGACCGCCGACCGGAACCTCGACGATAACGTTGACGTCTTCAGGTGGATTCTTACCGATTGAAACGGCGTCGATGCGCATAGGAAACTCCCGCGAGGTTGAATTGCTCGAAGCCAGTTAATCGGTTTCATGACGCAACGCAACATGCCTCGCAAGCAATGCTTAATATGCGAGACGGGCAGAAATATAATTTTTCTAACAAGGGATGCGAGGCTGCGGCACCCGCAATCAGTTCCAGATGAAGCCGATCTTTTTGATCTGCTTATGGTCGAAATTTTCCACGCCTTCGCAGAAATCGATACCGCCATGGTCGCGATAAAAGTCGGCGGCCGTTTCATTTTCTTCCAGGCACCAGACGACCAGGCCGTTGCAGCCCAGAGATTTTAAAAGCCGTCGGGCTTCGCCGAAAAGCAGCTTGCCGAGGCCGATGCCCTGATATTCCGGGCGCAAATAGAGTTCGTAGATTTCGCCTTCCTGAGGCAGCGCGCGGGCGCGATTGAGGCCGAGGGTCGCATAACCAGCGACAGTCCCCGCCACATCCAGAACGAGCAATGTCGCCGGGCCGCGAGTAGCTTTGCGCCACCAATTTTCACCGCGGCGCTCGATCATCTGGGTCAGAGCACGATGTGGAATGATGCCCGCATAAGTATGCTGCCAGGAAAGCCGATGGGCTTCCGAAATGGCTCGGGCATCATGCGGTTCAGCCCGCCGGACATCGATCGACAACGTCTTCATAACGCTTACTCTGGTCCTGCCGGAGGCAATTAACCATATGCGTCGACCGCATTGTGATCGATTGCCCACAGACTTGATATGTGGACGACAGGCAAAATTTAACGCTTTTTTAACGATTGTCACAAGTCGGAATCGACGCAGCGCACAATAAAAAACCCCGGCGCGAAGGCCGGGGTTTTAAAGGAGTAGCCGAGGCTCTTAGAGAGCTGCCTTCGACTTTTCGAAACGCTTGCGGTCGTTGGCATCGAGATACATCTTGCGCAGACGAATGTTCTTCGGCGTCACTTCCATCAGTTCGTCGTCCTGGATCCAGGAGAGCGCGCGATCGAGTGTCATGCGGATCGGCGGGGTCAGCTTCACGGCTTCGTCCTTGCCGGCGGCGCGGATGTTGGTGAGCTGCTTGCCCTTGAGGACATTGACTTCAAGGTCGTTATCGCGCGAATGGATGCCGATGATCATGCCGGCATAGACCTTTTCGCCCGGCTCGATGATCATCGGGCCGCGATCTTCCAGATTGAACATTGCATAGGCGACGGCTTCACCGGAAGCGTTGGCCAGCAGCACGCCGTTGACGCGGCCACCGATGACGCCCTTGTAGGGCTGGTAGTCGTGGAACAGGCGGTTCATGATCGCCGTGCCCCGCGTATCGGTCAGCAGCTCCGACTGGTAGCCGATCAGGCCGCGCGTCGGTGCGTAGAAACGCAGGCGAAGGCGGTTGCCGCCAGACGGACGCAGCTCGACCATTTCGGCCTTGCGCTCGGACATCTTCTGCACGACGACACCGGAGTGTTCTTCGTCGACGTCGACGACAACTTCTTCGATCGGCTCGAGAAGCTGGCCGCTTTCATCCTTGTGCATCACGACGCGCGGACGCGAGACGGCAAGCTCGAAGCCTTCACGACGCATGGTTTCGATGAGAACCGCGAGCTGAAGTTCGCCTCGGCCGGACACGTAGAACGAATCCTTGCCTTCGGCTTCTTCGATCTTCAGGGCGACGTTGCCTTCGGCTTCCTTGAAGAGACGGTCGCGGATGACGCGGCTCGTCACCTTGTCGCCTTCGGTGCCCGCCAGCGGGCTGTCGTTTACGATGAAGGACATGGTGACTGTCGGCGGATCGATAGGCTGCGCCTTCATGGCTTCCGAAACGGCCGGATCACAGAAAGTGTCGGCGACGGTACCCTTGGAGAGGCCTGCAATCGCGACGATGTCGCCCGCATGCGCTTCTTCGATCGCCGTGCGCTCGATGCCGCGGAAGGCGAGGATTTTGGAAATTCTGCCGGTTTCGATCAGCTTGCCGTCCTGGCCGAGGACCTTGACGGCCTGGTTCGGCTTGATCGAACCCGATGCGATGCGGCCGGTGATGATACGGCCGAGGAAGGGGTTGGCTTCGAGGATCGTGCCGATCATGCGGAACGGACCTTCTTCGACAGTCGGCTCAGGCACATGCTTGAGCACCAGGTCGAGAAGCGGCGCGAGACCCTGATCCTTCGGACCTTCCGGGTTGACGTTCATCCAGCCATCGCGACCGGAACCATAGAGGATCGGGAAGTCGAGCTGCTCGTCGGTCGCATCGAGGTTGGCAAAGAGATCGAAGACTTCGTTGATGACTTCTTCGTGGCGGCCATCCGGACGGTCAATCTTGTTGATCGCGACGATCGGGCGAAGACCGACCTTCAGAGCCTTGCCGACCACGAACTTGGTCTGCGGCATCGGGCCTTCGGAAGCGTCGACGAGAACGATCGCACCATCCACCATCGAGAGAATGCGCTCGACTTCACCGCCGAAGTCGGCGTGGCCGGGGGTGTCGACGATGTTGATGCGGACACCCTTCCATTCCACCGAGGTCGCCTTGGCGAGAATGGTGATGCCGCGTTCCTTTTCGAGATCGTTCGAGTCCATCACGCGTTCTGCAACGCGCTGGTTCTCGCGGAACGAACCGGACTGTTTCAGGAGCTCGTCGACGAGGGTCGTTTTGCCATGGTCAACGTGCGCGATGATCGCGATGTTGCGAAGTGCCATTTGTCATAATCTCTGAGGCTGGGGCGCTACGCTTAGTGGACGCGCCATTTATGTTTGGCGCGCTCATACCGTTTTTTTCGCGATTGCGAAAGGGGGTGGCACGCGAAAGCTGCGGCATGGCTATTCACCATGCCGCTTTGCTCGATGTCATCAAACTGTCTTAAGCGTCGCTGCCTGTCAATTCCTCGAAGGTCGCAAGCCCCTTCTTGACCAGCATCGCATCCGGGCTCGGCAGCTTGCCGCGGAACGCCTTGTAGGCATCTTCCGGATCGACGGAGCCGCCCGTGGAGTAGATATTGTCCCGAAGCTTCCTGGCCATTTCGCCATTGAAGGCATCGCCCGTCTCCTCGAAGGCGGCGAAGGCATCGGCATCGAGCACTTCCGACCACATGTAGGAGTAATAACCCGCCGAATAGCCGCCGGAGAATATATGCTGGAAGTGCGGCGTGGCGTGGCGCATGACGATCGATTTCGGCATGCCGATTTCGACAAGCACTTCCGCCTGCACCGCCATCGGGTCTTCCACCTTGTCACGGGTATGGAAGGCCATGTCGACCAATGCCGAGGAGGTGAACTCCACCGTGTTGAAGCCGGAATTGAAGGTGCGGGCTGCCAGAACCTTGTCGAGCAATGCCTGCGGCATCGGTTCCCCGGTCTCGAAATGCACGGCATATTCCCTAAGGATGGCGGGAACCGTCAGCCAGTGTTCGTAGAGCTGCGAGGGCAACTCCACGAAATCGCGCGAGACGCCTGTACCGGCGACCGAGGGATAGGTGACGTTGGAGAGCATGCCATGCAGCGCATGACCGAACTCGTGAAACAGCGTGCGCGCGTCATCGAGCGAAAGCAGGGCGGGCTTGCCTTCGGCCGGTTTTGCGAAGTTGCAGACATTGTAGATGATCGGCAACTCGCCATGATGGCCATTCTTCAGCGTCAGCTTGTGCTGCGACTGGAAGGAACTCATCCAGGCGCCTGAGCGTTTCGAGCTGCGAGCGAAATAATCGCCGAGGAAGAGCGCGACCAGCTTGTCATCCCGATCGCGAATCTCGAAGACGCGCACATCGGGATGGTAGGCAGCAATGCCCTTCTTCTCCACCGCGCGAATGCCGAACAGCCGGCCGGCAACATCGAAGCAGGCATCGATGATCTTTTCGAGCTGCAGATAGGGCTTCAACTCCGCTTCCGAGAAATTGAACCGCTGCGCACGGATCTTCTCCGCATAATGGCGCCAGTCCCAGGGCATGACCTCGTGGTTCTTACCCTCACCGGCGATCAGTTCGGCGATATCGGCTTCTTCCTCATGGGCGCGTTTCACCGCTCTGGCCCAGACGGCGCGCAACAGATCGTTCACAGCCTCGGGTGTCTTCGCCATCGTGTTATCGAGCTTCAATTCGGCGAAGTTGCCGTAGCCGAGAAGCTTCGCCACTTCGTCGCGCAGGGCAAGCGTCTCTCTGATAATGCCGCGATTGTCGGTCGCGCCGACATTCTCACCACGCGCCACCCAGGCCTTGAAGGCCTGCTCGCGCAGATCCCGGCGCTCAGAAAAGGTCAGGAAGGGCTCGATGATCGAGCGCGACAGGGTCACGGCATATTTGCCCTCCTCACCACGCTCACGGGCAGCCGCCGCCATCGCGTCGCGCAGGAAATCGGGAATGCCGGCAAGTTCGTCTTCGCTGGAGAGGATTAGCGACCAGCTCTTCTCATCGGCGAGCACATTCTGCCCAAAGCTGGTGCTGAGGCCCGCGAGCTTTTCGTTGATCGCGGCAAGTTTCTCCTGCTCGGCCTTCGGCAGTTTGGCGCCCGATTTCACGAAGCCTTTCCAGTGCCGCTCCAGCACGCGTGTCTGTTCCAGCGTCAGACCAAGGCTTTCGCGCTTTTCCCAGAGTGTATCAATGCGCTTGAAGAGATCCGCATTCATGCCGATCTTCGAATAATGCCGCGACATCTTCGGCGAAATATCCCGCTCCAGCGCCTGAATGACATCGTTGGTATGAGCACCTGCCCGATTCCAGAAAAGAGCGGAAACGCGCGACAGCTCATCGCCGGCGATTTCGAGCGCGACAACCGTATTGTCGAAACTCGGCTCTTGCCTGTCGCCGGCAATCGCATCGATCTCTCTTTCGTGCGAGGCAAGAGCGGACTCGAAGGCGGCAGCGAAATCGCCGTCGGCGACCGCGTCAAAACGCGGCAGGCCATGAAGGCCATTCCAGTTGACAAGTGCCTGATTGAATTGACTGGGAGAAGACATATGAAAGTCCTTTATGCCGGCAAGTGGATCGGTAATATAGGGAGGCCATCACGGAATTGATATGTGGCTGACTTGGACTTTTGCCCGCCCCGGCTAAATCTTAGGGGCAAGAATTGATACATAAAAATTAACCAATCGTTAACGATTGACGCGAATCAGGCCGAGACGCTAGTTTCTCTTTAATCTTCATGTAAGAGGACATGCGCATGGAAATCTTTTCCGTGCGGTCTTCTCAGAGTTTGCTATTCAAAAATAATCCCAATAATAACGCAAAAAGTTCGAAGACCGCTGATATTACAATTGAGCCGAAGCCGACCGTCGCCCAAGGCTCATTCCAGATCGAAGACTCTGACAACAGGCAGGCGCTCGATTTTACAGCCGTCAGCCCGGGTGAATTGCGCAGCTATGCGCGCCAGGGTTACGACAACGGACTGATCGATCAGAATACGTTCGCCGCAATATCCGAACCGCTGCCGATGCACGCGATCGATCCGCTCGGCAATGTCATCGATCTGTCCAACGTCACGGACGGCACGAGCTTCAACTTCCTCGATTACTATCGCAACCAGCTTCAGATCGCCATGTCGATCGGCGATCCGAATGAGGTTCAGACGCTGAATTCGGTCGTCGGCTTTCTCGTTAACGAGGCCTGATCAGGCCTTTCGCCAGCCAAGCAGGCCGGGTGTGGCGTGCCACAGCGCCTGTACGGCAAAGCCCATGAAGAGCACACCGGAGCAGCGGACGATCAGCCGCTCATGCGCGCGGTAGAAGCGGCGTACGACGCCGGCGCCGATGATGCCGATCAGGATGATGTCAGCCGTGACGAAACCGATGAAGGAAACGCTGAGCAGCATCGGCAGAGCTTGGAAATCGAGGGCGCTTGCCGAGCCCGCGACCAGCGCCGTGAAGGTGGCAAGCGCAACGGGATAGCCCTTCGGATTGGTGACGCCGAAGATCAGCCCGCGGCGAAATGGCCGCTCCACCACCATCAGCGCCTGCCCCTCGGCCTTCGGCTTGGCATTGACGGCACTCCAGCCGATCCAGGCGAGATAGAAACCGCAGGCAAGTCCGAGCAGGTCGAATACGAAGGTGCCGATCGTCTTGGCCCCAACGATCGCGATCAGCGCCAGTCCCGACCAGATAATGTCACCCACGAGATGACCCATCATGAAAAAGGCCCCTGCCTTGCGCCCCTGCCCGGCGCCGATGCCGAGAAGCTGCAGGAAGGCCGGGCCGGGAATGAGCACATAAAAAAGCGCAGCCAGGAAGGCGCCGAGAAGCAGGGATTGCGGCATGGAAATGCTCCGGTGATGACGGCTCAGCTTATGCGATACCCCTGCCGCGTCAAGACGTTACAACCAGTAATCGGCGCGACAAAGAAAAAGCCCGCACAGCGGAACTGGCGGGCTTTTCCTGATCGGTCTGAAACGACTTACTTCTTCAGGTTACGCTTGCCAAGCGTGCGCAGACGCAGCGCATTGAGCTTGATGAAGCCGGCAGCATCCTTCTGGTCGTAAGCGCCCTGGTCGTCTTCGAAGGTAACGAGCTTGTCGGAATAAAGCGACTTTTCGCTCTCGCGGCCGATGACCATGACATTGCCCTTGTAGAGCTTCAGCGTCACTTCACCTTCGACATGCTCCTGGCTCTTGTCGATGAGCGCCTGCAGCATTTCACGCTCCGGCGAGAACCAGAAGCCATAATAGATGAGCTCGGCATAACGCGGCATCAGCTCGTCCTTGAGGTGAGCGGCACCACGGTCGAGCGTGATCGACTCGATAGCGCGGTGCGCTGCGAGCAGGATCGTGCCGCCGGGGGTCTCATACACACCCCGCGACTTCATGCCGACGTAGCGGTTCTCGACGAGGTCGAGGCGGCCGATGCCGTTGTCGCGGCCGTAATTGTTCAGCGTCGCGAGCAGCGTTGCCGGCGACATCTCGACACCGTTGATCGAGACGGCATCACCCTTGCGGAAACCGACCTTGATGGTAGTCGCCTTGTCGGGCGCTGCTTCCGGCGAAATGGTGCGCATATGCACATATTCAGGCGCTTCCTGCGCCGGATCTTCCAGAACCTTGCCCTCGGAAGAGGAGTGCAGCAGGTTGGCATCGACGGAGAAGGGAGCTTCGCCCTTCTTGTCCTTGGCGACCGGGATCTGGTGCTTCTCCGCAAATTCCAGCAGATCGGTACGGCTCTTGAACGACCAGTCGCGCCATGGTGCGATGATCTTGATATCGGGATTCAGCGCATAGGCCGAAAGCTCGAAACGGACCTGGTCGTTTCCCTTGCCGGTCGCGCCGTGTGCGATCGCATCTGCGCCGGTCTTCCGGGCGATATCGATGAGGTGCTTGGAAATCAGCGGACGGGCAATCGAAGTGCCGAGCAGGTAGACGCCTTCATAGACGGCATTGGCACGGAACATTGGGAAGACGAAATCGCGCACGAATTCCTCGCGCACGTCCTCGATATAGATCTCCTTGATGCCGAGCATCTCGGCCTTCTTGCGCGCCGGCTCCAGCTCTTCGCCCTGGCCGAGATCGGCCGTGAAGGTGACGACTTCAGCGCCGAGTTCGGTCTGCAGCCACTTCAGGATGATCGAGGTATCGAGACCGCCGGAATAGGCGAGCACGACTTTCTTCACGTCTTTGTATGATGCCATGATGATGAGGTCCGTTGCATAGAGGCCGCGGCACACCCGCAAAGCCCGGTATCCCGGCACTTTTAGCGAGATTGGCGCGTGACGCAAGGGCAACGAGGACAGCAACCGACCCGATGGGGTTTGACAGCGCAGAACCGGAGCCCATATTCGGCACCGTCCGAACAATGCTCCGAGGAGAGGCTAGGCCCGTGACAAATATTCAAGACATTTTCAGGAGATCCAATGTTGCCGTCATCACCGGCGGCGCCTCCGGCATCGGCCTTGCGGCCGCAAAGCACTTTGCCAAGGCCGGCATGAGCGTGGTGATCGCCGATCTCGGCGGCGACAAGCTGGCGGAAGCACGCGCCGAACTGGAGGTGATCGCCGGCCAGGAAGACGTGATGGCCGTGGAGACCGATGTCTCGCAGAAGGATCAAATCGAAGCGCTCGAGCGAGCCGTCATTCAGCGCTTCGGCCGCGTGCATGTGCTGATGAACAACGCTGGTATCGGCCCGGAAACTTCGATCTTCAGCGCTCAGGCCAATTGGGACAATATCCTCGCCGTCAATCTCCTCGGTGTCATCAACGGCGTCAGAGCCTTCGGCCCCGGCATGATCGCCCATAACGAACCCGGCCTCATCATCAATACCGGCTCCAAGCAGGGCATTACCACACCGCCCGGCAACCCCGCCTACAATGTCTCCAAGGCCGGCGTGAAGGTCTTCACCGAAGCACTCGAACATGAGCTGCGTAACACTGAAGGCGCAGGTATTTCCGCGCACCTGCTGATCCCGGGCTTCGTCTTCACCGGTCTCACCAAGGGCGACCGCAGGGAAAAGCCTGCCGGCGCCTGGACGCCGGAACAGACTGTTGATTTCATGGTCGAAAGCCTTCAGCGCGGCGATTTCTACATCCTATGCCCCGATAACGACGTCGCCCGCCCGGTCGACGAACGCCGCATGGCCTGGGCGATCGGCGATATCATCGAGAACCGTCCGCCGCTGTCGCGCTGGCACAAGGACTATGCCGACAAGTTCAAGGCCTTCCTCGAACAGAAGTAATCGGGGCCATCACAAGGTTTGATTGGTAATTTTCTGGAAGCCGGGTAAGAGGTTGTCAAAACTTTTCCGGCTTTCAGAGTAGACCATGGATTTCCTGCCGAGCTTTCCGACGCTTCTCGCCTTTGCCGCCGCCACCCTGTTGCTTGCGGCAACCCCCGGCCCCGACATGACCCTGTCGATCAGCCGTGCGCTTGTGCAGGGCAAGAAGGCAGCGCTTTTCGTGGTGCTCGGCACGAGCCTCGGCATCGTCGTGCACACGATGCTGGTTGCCTTTGGCATTTCGGCGCTGATTACCGCTTCCCCGACCGCCTTCCTGATCCTGAAGACCGGCGGTGCGGCCTATCTCTTCTGGCTGGCCCTGCAGGCGATCCGCTACGGCTCGAAGCTGACAGTTGCCAAGGTCGAAGGCCCGAAGGGCACGATCCTCTCGAACATCTCCTCGGGTTTCTGGGTCAACCTGCTGAACCCGAAGGTCATCATCTTCTTCATGACCTTCCTGCCGCAATTCGTCAGCGCCAACGACCCCGCCGTCACGCACAAGCTGCTCTTCCTCGGCCTCTGCTTCATCCTGGTCGGCATGCCGGTCAACGCGGCCGTCGTCATGGCAGCCGACTGGCTGTCGAGCTGGCTGCAGAACAACAGGAAGGTGCTGCGCGGCATGGATTATACCTTTGCCGGCGTCTTCTCGGTCTTCGCCGCCAAGATACTGCTTACTCAGGCGCGCTGATCAGCCAATCAACCAATCAGCAAGGCGTCGTCATCGAGCGTTTGACCACGCATCTTGCGGAACATGGCGATCAGGTCTTCAACCTGCAGGTTCTTCCTGTTGTCGCCCGCCACGTCGAGAACGATCTCACCGCCATGCAGCATGATCGTGCGGTGGCCGTAATCCAGCGCCTGCCTCATGGAATGCGTCACCATCATCGTTGTCAGCTTGCGCTCGGCAACGATCTTCTGCGTGAGGTTCATCACGAACTCTGCCATGCCCGGATCGAGCGCTGCCGTATGTTCATCGAGCAGCAGCACTTCGGAGCCGGCAAGCGTCGCCATGACGAGCGAAACGGCCTGTCGTTGCCCGCCGGATAGCAGGTCCATACGGTCTTTCAGCCGATTTTCCAGCCCGAGGTTCAGCTCGGCAATCCGCTCACGGAAATAGTCGCGCCTGTTGCCGCCAAGCGCCGCGCCAAGCCCGCGTTTTTCGCCGCGGCGGGCCGCCAGAGCAAGGTTTTCCTCGATCGACAGCGCACCGCAGCTTCCCGTCAGCGGATCCTGGAAGACACGTGCCACCAGACCGGCACGTGCCGATGTGGACTTGCGCGTCACATCGGTCTTGCCGATCAGAACCGAGCCTTCGCTCGGAATGACATCACCGGCGAGAACGCCGAGCAGCGTCGATTTACCGGCACCATTGGAGCCGATGACGGTGACGAAGGAGCCTTCCTCAATGGTCAGGCTGACACCGTTCAGCGCCTGTTTCTGCAGCGGCGTGCCGCGCCCGAAGATGACCTTGATATCCTTGACGCTGATCATGATGCGGCACCTCCGCGAAGGCGGGGAAGAATGAGCGCGACCGTCACGAGAACCGCCGTGACGAAATTGAGATCGGAGGCCTGCAGGCCGATGACATCGCTCGACAGCGCAAGCTGGATGGCGATGCGGTAGATGATCGAGCCGAACACGCATCCGACAAGCGCAATCAGCAGCCCCCGCCGCCCGAGAAGCGTCTCGCCGATGATGACCGCAGCAAGGCCGACGACGATGGTGCCGACACCCGAAGTGACATCCGCAAAACCGTTGGTCTGCGCAAAGAGCGCGCCGCCAAGCGCCACCAGGGCATTGGAAATCGCCATGCCCAGATAGACCTGCCGGCTGGTATCGACGCCCTGGGCGCGGGCCATGCGGGCATTGGCGCCTGTTGCACGCATCGCAAGCCCGGCATCGCTTTCAAGGAAGCGCCAAACGACAATAACAGCGATGATTACCAGAACGCCGACGAAAAGCGGCCGAACGTAAAAATCTCTGAGCCCGTGGCCGAAGAAGGGAGTGATCATCGTATCGGCATTGATGAGCGCGACATTCGGCTTTCCCATCACCCGCAGATTGACGGAGAAGAGCGCTATCATCGTCAGGATCGAGGCGAGAAGGTTGAGGATCTTGAAGCGCACATTGAGGAGCGCCGTCACCATGCCGGCCGCAGAACCCGCACCCATCGCAATCAACGCCGCCAGCCAGGCATTGACACCGGCAATGATCAGCACGGCCGTGACGGCTGCACCGAGCGGAAACGAGCCGTCCACCGTCAGGTCCGGAAAATCGAGGACGCGGAAGGCAAGATAGACGCCGAGAGCGACGAAGGAATAGACCAGGCCGAGCTCTACGGCCCCCCAGAATGCGATTTGGCTCAAGGCTTTCAGCCCCTTTTTGTTTCCGTTCCGCCCGTCGCGAAACCGCAGCCTTTTAGCGCATAACCCCTTAAATCGGAACCGATTTAAGGAAAGGATTATGCGCAGTTTTTACACTGTTACAGGGTCCTTTGCGCGCCATCTGGCGCGCGGCCCTGTAATGCAACAGCCGCCCCCGTGCAAACGGGAGCGGCTGATCATCACTAAGACTTTGGAACGACAACCGATTATTCGATGACCTTGTTGGCGCGCGACACAACGCTCTCGGGCAGGGTCACGCCCATCTTCGCCGCAGCAGACTTGTTGATGACAAGATCGCTGCCGGCTGCGGTCTTCACCGCGATATCGCCAGGATTTTCACCCTTCAGCACGCGCACGACGATCTCGCCCGTCTGCTTGCCGACGTCGTAATAGTTGAAACCGAGCGCTGCGATCGAGCCGCGCGAAACAGAATCCGTATCGGCGGTAAAGAGCGGCAGCTTGCTTTCTTCGGCAACGGCAACGGCTCCTTCAAGCGCCGAGATGATCGTGTTGTCGGTCGGGATGTAGATCGCATCGGCGCGGCCGACGAGGGCACGCGCTGCACCCTGCACTTCAGCGGACTTCGTCGCAGCAGATTCGACGATCGTGATGCCGGCCTTGTCGGCTTCGGCCTTCAGCGCTGCCAGCAGCGAGACGGAGTTCGCCTCGCCGGAATTGTAGAGATAGCCGATCGTCTTCACGTTCGGCAGGATTTCCTTGATCAGCGCGATGTGCTCGCCGACCGGCGACATGTCGGAAAGACCGGTCACGTTGCCGCCCGGCTTGTCCATGTTCTTGACGAGCTGCGCGCCGAGCGGATCGGACACAGCGGTGAAGACGACAGGAATATCGCGCGTCGAGGAAACGACGGCCTGGGCCGACGGCGTGGAGATCGGCACGATGACATTGGGTTCGTCACCCGCGAACTGGCGGGCGATCTGGGCTGCCGTTGCCGGATTGCCCTGCGCGGATTCGAAGACGAACTTGAGGTTCTCGCCTTCCTTGTAGCCGGCAGCGGCCAGCGCATCGCGCACGCCGTTGCGGGCCGCATCGAGCGCCGGATGTTCGACGATCGCGGTTACGGCAACCGTGACGTTATCGGCCTTCGCCGGCAGCGTCAGGGCCAAAGTTGCGGCAAAAGCCAGAAGAATTGAACGCATGAGTGTCCTCCATGATGATTTTGGGGGCATTTTTAGGAAAAGCGCCCCCTTTAATCAATCGCGGAGAATTGTAATGAGGATCAAACTTGCTGATCAATCATCGGCGCCGTGGTTGGCGATCATCATCGCTTCGAAGGCAAGGCGCTCGGTCTTGCGCATGCGCTCGGATTCCGACTTGAGCTGACCGCAGGCGGCGAGAATGTCGCGGCCACGCGGCGTACGGATCGGCGAAGCGTAGCCGGCCGAATTGATGAAATCGGCAAACTTCTCGATCTGCGCCCAGTCGGAACACTGGTAGTTCGTGCCTGGCCACGGATTGAACGGGATGAGATTGATCTTTGCCGGCACGCCTTTCAGAAGCTGGATCAGTCCCTTGGCGTCTTCCAGGCTGTCGTTGACATCCTTCAGCATCACATATTCGAAGGTGATGCGCCGCGCATTTGAAAGCCCCGGATAGTTCTTGCAGGCCTCGATCAGCTCCTTCAGCGGATACTTCTTGTTGATCGGCACGAGGATATCGCGCAGGTCGTCGCGCACCGCATGCAGCGAGATTGCCAGCATGACACCGATTTCCTCGCCGGTGCGGAGAATTTCGGGCACGACGCCGGAGGTGGAAAGCGTCACCCGGCGCTTGGACAGCGACAGGCCATCGCCGTCAGTCGCGATCAGCAGGGCCTGCTTGACGGCATCGAAATTATAGAGCGGCTCGCCCATGCCCATCATCACGATATTGCTGACCTTGCGGCCTTCGGAGGGCACCACGGCGCCGACAGGCACGTCGCGGTCCGGGAAATCGCCGAGCCGGTCGCGGGCGAGCAGAAGCTGGGACAGGATTTCCTCAGCCGTCAGGTTGCGCACCAGCCGCTGCGTGCCGGTGTGACAGAAGGAACAGGTCAGCGTGCAGCCGACCTGGCTGGAAATGCAGAGCGTGCCGCGCCCTTCCTCGGGGATGTAGACGGCCTCGATCTCGACCGGCCGACCCGCACCGCGCGGCGGAAAACGCAGAAGCCACTTGCGCGTACCATCATTGGAAATCTGTTCTTCGACGATTTCGGGCCGGGCAATGGTAAAATGCTGCTTCAGCATCTCGCGCATGTCCTTGGCGACATTCGTCATGTGGTCGAAGTCGGAGACGCCGCGCACATAGATCCAGTTCCAGAGCTGCGAGACGCGCATCTTGAGCTGCTTGTCCGGCACGCCCTTTTCGCGCAGCGCAGCACCCATTTCCTCGCGCGTCAGGCCGATCAGCGAGGGCTTTGGCGAAAGCTCAGTGCCGAGAGGCGCCCGCCCGGCGGGCTTGGCAACGGTCATCGCATCCATAACGGACATAATCTTCTAATCCCGAACTCAACATGGCAACCATCCCGGAAAGCCGGAAGACTTGCGGGGCCGTTGACGCATGATTGCAGAAATGAATGGGCGGAGCGGCGATAAATCGCCATCCTTCCGCAGTTGCGCGCCGCTTTAGCATCATTTTCCTCTCACGTCACTAGACCCACGTATCGAGAGATGGAAGCGTCACTATACATGGAAACGACGAAGGCCGGCACAAGGCCGGCCTTCGAAACATTGCCTTAATCAATCGGCTTACTTGCAGCTTTCGATCTGCTTCAGTGCAGCCGAAATGCCCGAAAGCGAATAGCTGTAGGAGGTGCCGGTGCCCTTGCGCGAAACCGCGTTGACAGTCATGGAATGACCCGTCTTCATGGCTGCGACGAGCGCAGGCTCCTGCGCGGCGTTCTCGACCCAGGCGGCTTTGTCCTTGGTGAACATCACGAAGGTCTTGTTGTCGATGACCACGTTGACCTTGGAGTTTTCCTGCAGCGAATAGCCCATCATCGCCTGCGGCTCGTAGGAGATGTTCTGGCCCGGGCGCTGCGACACGATGAAGAAGTTGTCGCCGTGATCGACGCTCGCCGGCTGCTTGGCGGTCGGCACCGAAAGCACGTAGCAGACGGTGGAGGCGCCCGATTTGTAGGAATAAGCGCCCCATGCCTGGAACTGCTGGATGCGGGTCGGCGCCGCTGCTGCTGATGCCGCCTGCTGCGCTGCCGCCACTCCGGACATAGCAATTGTGAGGGCGAAAGCGGATACGATACTTTTTACGAACATGGAATTCCTGCCGGTTCTTGCGGTTCAAGGCCCGAAGCGATCATTGCGGGCGGCGCATAATCACGATCTGCTTTATTTTGACTTAATTCAGGTTACCAAATGGTCAACAATGGCTGCGAATTGTCTCTGCCTGTTTCATTTTCGCCCGACGGTTAACTTGCGAACCGACAGCGGCGCGTGAGATTGCGCGCTGTCTCGATGGCCCAGCCCATCGGTTCGGGTGAATTTAAGACACAAAGATTCAGGCAAGAGTTTGACCTTTCTAAAATCCGTTGTAGGTCGTTAAGATAAGGAAATTCAGACCGAAATCTTGACTGCAGGGAGTTCGTGAGAGGGATGGATGCCGAGGAAAGACAGCGTTTCGCTGCCCTCGCAAAGGCCGTTGCCGATGAGCGCGACGAGTCCGCATTCTCCGTACTCTTCGACTATTTCGCACCGCGCCTGAAATCATGGCTGATGCGCCAGAAAATGACATCGGGCGAGGCCGAGGAACTGGTGCAGGAAATCATGATCGTTCTCTGGCATAAGGCCGCTCTCTACGACCCGGCTCGCTCCTCGCTTTCCACCTGGCTTTTTTGCATCGCCCGCAACCGGCGCATCGATCTGCAGCGCCGCGCTCAGGTTCGTGTTCTCGATGGCGAGGATCCGACGCTGCAGCCGCCGGAGGAATTGCGCGCCGATGAGATCGTCGCCAATGACGACCGTGATGCGCAGGTGCGCGATGCCGTCAGTCAATTGCCCGAGGAGCAGCGAGCGCTGCTGCAGGCTGCCTTCTTCCTTGGCCAGTCGCATACCGAAATCGCAGATGCGACCGGCCTGCCGCTCGGCACGGTGAAATCACGCATCAGGCTCGCCTTCGGCAAGCTCAGAAACCTGCTGGAGCGGGAAGAGGTCTAAAGCATGTCGCGCAAAAGTGTGCAGCGGTTTTGCGATAACGACATTCGCAAAAACGAAGACCTAAAGTGCGGCGAACGGATCTGAAAGATCGCGACGCGCTTTAGATCGTCTTCATGCCGTCTTCGGAACGGTCAGCGAGAACGCGATCGGCCGCCTCGTAGTGGCTCGGCCGGACATTGCCCCTCACCATGGCAAAGGCTGCCGACAGGACGGCGACATCGTCCGAAAAGCCGATAACGGCGAAGATATCGGGGATGATATCAACAGGCATGACGAAGTAGGCAAGGGCTGCCAGAAGAACGCCGCGCACTCTGGTGGGCGTCTGCGGATCGAGCGCGCAGTAGAAACCGGCAACCACATCGCGGGAAAATGGAATCTGCCGCACGGCGCGGCGAAAGGTCGGCCAGAATTTCTGCCGAACCGTCTTTTCACGACGGTTCTGCGTATCCTCGTCGCCCGGCAACAGAATTTCCCCGTATTTGACCTCGTCCATCCCGATATTCCTTGTGGTCGCTCCGAAAATATGGTGATGGCGCAAGCCGTTTCAATCGGCCGATTCAACCAGCCCGCCGCGCCGAAGCCTTTTCCATGGCCCTTGCGAGCTTGAAATCCAGCTCCGTCAGCCCGCCGGCATCATGCGTGTTGAGCTTCACCTCCACGCGGGAATAGACGTTGAACCATTCCGGATGATGGTTGAGTTTTTCGGCCGCAAGTGCGGATTCCGTCATGAAACCGAAAGCTTCCACGAAATTCGCGAATTTGAATGTCTTCGAAATCGAGCCCGCCGCATCATCGAGCGTCCAGCCCGTGAGTTCACCAAGCAACTGGTTGATCGCCGGCCTTTCGAGCTTTTCCATTTTCATGCCATGTTCCTTTCATCCTTCCGTCGGATCCTCAGATGAAACGTATCAGCATCCTCTTTGTTTGCATGGGCAATATCTGCCGCTCTCCGCTTGCCGAGGGGATATTTTGCCATGTCGCTGACGAAGCTGGCCTTGGCGATGCTTTCCGCATCGATTCCGCCGGTCTCGGCAGCTGGCATCAGGGAGAACTTCCCGACCGACGCTCGATCACCACCGCAAGCGCGCATGGCATCGACATTACCGGGCAGAGCGCCCGGAAGATATTACCTGAGGATTTTGACGATTTCGATCTGATCCTCGCTATGGACCGCTCGAATGTCGCGGAACTGCGCCGGCGTTCACCGCTCGGGGACAACATCCATCTCTTCGGCGATTTCGCGCTCGGCACCGGTGAAGATATTCCCGATCCCTATTATGGCGACCGGGAAGACTTCGAGTTCGTTTACGCCAGGCTCTTCAGCGGCTGCAGCACGCTGGTAGAGAGGCTCGGCACCAGCCTTGGCTCGTGGAGCGGGAAGACCTCTTCAGTCAGGTAAGGTCCGCCGCCAACCGATTCGCGCGACGACAGAAGCACGAAACGCGGCACGGTGAAGGTCGAGGTCTGGAAGTTGCCGCGGCCGGCGAGGTAATGGACGACATCATCGACACGTGAATATTTCAGCCGGGCAAGCGTGACATGCGGTGTGAACTTGCGCGGGTCCGGCGGCAGGCCGATGCGCTGGCAGATCCGCTCGATCTCGCCCTGCAAGGCGTACATTTCAGGCGAAGGAGAAACTCCCGCCCAGATCGAATGCGGTTTTTTGGAGCCGAAGGAGCCGATGCCTTCAAGCCGGAGCTGGAATTCCGGCCGGTCGATGCGATCGAGACGCTCGACGATTTCGTCTGCCGTGCGTCCATCGACATCGCCGATGAAGCGAAGTGTGATGTGGTAATTCTCCACATCGATCCATCGTGCTCCGGGAAGACCACCGCGCAACAATGACAGGCTCATCGCCGCATTGCGCGGAATTTCGAGGGCGGTAAAAAGTCTCGGCATAACGAGCACTCCCCGAATCTTTTGCAGGTGCTCACACGGAATCACGCATTACAAACCTGTGCAAGCCCCTATTTCTTCACAGAAGAAATCGTCTCGACGAATTTTGTGACAGCCGGCTCCATCTTCTCCACCATCACGTCCACACCCTTGGCATTGGGATGCATGCCATCATCGAGCTTCAGGCCGGCATCCAGAACCACACCGTCGAGGAAAAATGGATAGAGTTCAACCCCATGTTTTTCCGCAAGTTTCTGGTAGATCGGGTTGAAGCGTTCGGCATAGTCCGCACCCATGTTCGGCGGCGCCATCATGCCGGCAAGTAGCACGGCAATGCCGCGCTCTTTTAACCGGCTTATCATCTGGTCGAGATTCTTTTCGCTCTGCTCCGGCGGAATGCCACGAAGCGCGTCATTGGCACCGAGTTCGAGAATCACCCCGTCGGTTCCGTCAGGAATGGACCAGTCGATTCGCGCAAGCCCGCCCGTGGTAGTGTCGCCCGAGACACCGGCATTGGTGATCGAAACGTCGATCCCTCTGGCCTTCAGTGCAGCCTGCAGCTTCTCGGGAAAGCCGTCGCCCGGCGGCAGCTGGTAACCCGCCATCAGGCTGTCGCCAAACCCGACCAGATTGATCGTGCGCGCTTCGGCAACTGTCGAGAAAATCAGCGAGAGGATGATGACAGCGAAGTGAAGGGCGGCAACTTTAAATCTCATAATGCTTTCCCTAGATTGGCTAGGTGCCGTTATGCGGCCATTCGGTTGGGAATTATATAGGGCGATTTCTGTTGGCCAAAACCATCATCGATCTGAAACACGCCGATTTGACGCTCGGTAATGCTGCTGCCTCCGTCCATGTGCTGAAAGGCATTGATCTGGAGATCAGCGCTGGCGAATCCGTCGGTATCGTCGGCCCTTCGGGCTCCGGCAAGTCCACGCTGCTGATGGTGCTTGCAGGCCTGGAAAAGCTCGACAGCGGCGAGATCAACATCAATGACACGCCCCTGCATGCACTGACTGAGGATCAGGTCGCTGATTTCCGCGGCCGCAACATCGGCATCGTCTTCCAGTCCTTTCATCTGATCGCCAACATGACGGCGCTGGAAAATGTCGCAGTGCCGCTCGAGCTCGCCAATGTTCCCAATCCCTTCGAAATCGCCCAACGCGAGCTGAACTCCGTCGGCCTCGGCGAACGCCTGAGCCACTATCCCGGCCAGCTCTCGGGCGGCGAGCAGCAGCGTGTGGCGATCGCCCGTGCACTCGCCCCCTCGCCCGCCCTGCTGATTGCTGACGAGCCAACCGGCAACCTCGACACCGATACCGGCCGGCAAATAGCCGACCTCCTGTTTTCCAAACAGGCCGAGCGCGGCATGACCCTGCTGCTCGTGACCCACGATATCGGCCTCGCCAATCGCTGCTCGCGCCAGATCCGCGTCCGTTCCGGGCGCATCGAAGGCGATAGCGCCGTCCGCCAATCAGAGGCTACGTCCGAGGCGGCGATTGCATGACGATCGTCACTCCGCGCATCTCGCTCGCCTTCCGTCTGGCCCTTCGCGAGCTGCGTGGCGGCTTGAGGGGCTTCTACATCTTCCTGGCCTGTATCGCGCTCGGCACCGCCGCGATCGCTGCCGTCAACTCGGTCTCGCAGTCGATCACTGATACGATCGCCTTGCAGGGGCAGGAACTCTTGGCCGGTGACGTCCGCTTCGAACTTAACAACCGCGAGGCAACGCCGCAGGAAATGAATTTCCTGCGTGGCCTTGGCGAAGTCTCCGTTTCCACCGGCTTGCGCTCCATGGCTCGCAAGCCGGATGGATCCGATCAAGCGCTGGTCGAGGTCAAGGCCGTCGACGATGCCTATCCGCTCTACGGCACTTTTGAAGCGGAGCCGAACTATCCGCTCGCATCCCTACTATCAGGCGAAGGCGGCACCTACGGCGCTATCGTCGCTCCGCTGCTGCTGCAGCGACTGGGATTGCGGATCGGCGACGAACTGCTGCTCGGCAACGTCAAGCTCAGCATCACGGGCACGGTCAAGACCGAGCCGGATGCGCTCTCTGAAGGCTTCGGCTTCGCCCCCCGCATGCTTGTCAGCCGAAACGCGCTTCAGGCGTCCGGCCTGATCCAGACCGGCAGCCTTGTGGAACATGCCTACAAGATCAGGCTGGAAGACCGTAGCACGATGAGCGGTATCCAGGCTCGCGCCACCAGGGAATTCCCTTCGGCCGGTTGGTCCGTCCGCACCAGCGATCGCGCCGCCCCATCGCTGACGGAAAACATCACCCGCTTTTCGCAATTCCTCACGCTGGTCGGCCTGACCGCACTGATCGTCGGCGGCGTCGGCGTCGCCAATGCCGTGCGCGCCTTCCTTGATGCCAAACGCACGACGATTGCGACCTTCAAATGCCTGGGCGCCCCGGCAGCCGTCGTGGTCTGGATCTATCTCTTCCAGATCGCCATTATCGCGGCAGGCGGCATCTTGATCGGCCTTGTGCTCGGAGCGCTGTCCCCGATGCTGGCCGCACAGTTCCTCGCCCAGTTCCTGCCGGTCTCCACCGATCCGACCCTCTATCCCGGCGCTCTGCTGCTTGCAGCCCTCTTCGGCATGCTGACGACGCTTGCCTTTGCCATCCTGCCGCTCGGCCATGCGCGCGAAGTGCCAGCAACGGCACTCTTCCGCGAGCAGGGTTTCGAGGCACGCCACCTGCCCTCCTGGCCCTATGTGTTACTCGCCGCGCTCTTCATGGCTGCGCTCGCAGGCCTTGCCATCTTTACCGCCTATGACCGCTTCATCGCCGTGATCTTCGTCGGCGCCATCATCTTCGCCTTCGTCATCCTGCGTCTCGTCGCGGCTTTGATCGCCTGGCTGGCGCGCAGAAGCCCGCGCGTCAACTCGCCGGCGCTGCGGCTGGCGATCGGCAATATCCATCGCCCCGGAGCACTGACGCCCTCCGTCGTCCTCTCGCTCGGTCTCGGCCTCGCGCTGCTGGTCACCCTCACACTGATCGACGGCAACCTGCGCCAGCAGCTGACCGGCCGCATGAATGAAGGTGCGCCGAACTTCTTCTTTGTCGATATCCAGAGCGCCGAAGTCGATGCCTTCCGCAACCTGATCCACACCCAGTCGCCGAACGGCAAGCTGGTGGAAGTGCCGATGCTGCGCGGCCGCATCATCGCCTTTAATGGCCAGGATGTGACCAAGATGAATGTGCCGGCGGCGGGCCGCTGGGTGCTGAATGGCGACCGCGGCATTACCTACGAGGAAAGCCCGCCGGAGAATTCCGCCCTTACCGAAGGCCAGTGGTGGGGCAAAGACTATAGCGGCGAACCGCTCGTTTCCTTCTCGGCCGAGGAGGCGCATGAGCTCGGCCTCAAGATCGGCGACGCTGTGACCGTCAACGTACTCGGCCGCAACATCACCGCCAAGATCGCCAATCTGCGGCGGGTCGAGTGGGAATCGCTGTCGATCAACTTCGTCATGATTTTCTCGCCGAACACGTTCCGCGGTGCGCCGCACGCGTGGCTGGCGACACTGACCGATCCCGCCTCGACAGAGGCAGAGGACGCCGCGATCCTGAAATCGGTGACCAACGCCTATCCGACGATCACAAGCGTGCGCGTCAAGGACGCGATCGATATCGTCAACCAGCTGGTCGGCGAGCTTGCGACCGCAATCCGCGCCGCAGCTTCCGTTGCACTCATCGCCTCCGTTCTCGTGCTGGCCGGCGCACTTGCCGCCGGAAATCGGGCGCGCACGCATGATGCGGTGGTGCTGAAAACGCTCGGTGCGACGAGAACCATGCTGATCCGTGCCTTCAGCTATGAATATCTCATCCTCGGTGTGGCCACCGCCATTTTCGCGCTCTTCGCCGGCGGTGTGGCTGCCTGGTTCATCGTCAGCCGCATCATGCGCCTGCCCTCCAGCTTCATGCCCGATGTCGCAGGTCTCACCCTTATCACAGCCCTTGTATTGACCGTCGGTATCGGCCTGATCGGCACCTGGCGCATCCTCGGGCAGAAGGCAGCACCCGTTTTGCGCGAGCTGTAACGCGTGAGGGGCCTAAATCCCTTCACCTTACGGCGATTTAACCGAACGGCAGATTGCAAAGCCCTTGTTTGAAATGGGCGAAAGCCTCATATTGTCAGCAGGCATGCTGGAAGCTCCGCAGCGGCGCCCGGGTCGTAAACCCGACACCGTATTTCCATCGGAGCTTGTAAGAGGAAACTATGGCTGATCTCCGTAACTATCAAAGCCGCGCACAAGCCGGCGAAGTGATTGATCAAGGCCTCCGCGCTTATATGCTCAAGGTCTACAACCTGATGGCGCTGGGTCTGGCGATCACTGGTGTGGCCGCCTATCTGTCATTCCAGTTCGCTTTCGCCAATGGCGAGCTAACTGCATTCGGTCAGGCGATTTATGCAAGCCCGCTTCGCTGGGTTGTCATTCTTGCGCCGCTTGCTGCAGTGTTCTTCCTGAGCTTCCGTATTAACCAGATGAGCGTGGCTGCAGCGCAGACCACTTTCTGGGTCTATTCCGCACTGGTCGGGTTGTCGCTATCGTCAATCTTCATAATTTATACCGGCCAGAGCATCGTACAGACCTTCTTCGTGACGGCCGCTTCCTTCGGTGCGCTGTCGCTTTACGGCTACACGACCAAGCGCAACCTGTCGGCAATGGGTTCGTTCCTGATCATGGGTCTCTTCGGCCTGATCATCGCTTCGATCGTCAACATCTTCCTGGCTTCGTCCGCCGTGCAGTTCGCGATCTCCGCGATCGGCGTGCTGATCTTTGCAGGCCTCACCGCCTACGACACGCAGCGCATCAAGGAAATGTATTTCGAAGCAGACGGTTATGACGTCGCCGGCCGCAAGGCCATCATGGGCGCCCTGACGCTCTACCTCGACTTCATCAACCTCTTCATGTTCCTGCTGCAGTTCATGGGCAACCGTAAGTAAGCAGGCTGGACTGAAAAACGAAAAGGCGGCTTCGGCCGCCTTTTTTGTTGCGGGCAGTTCGCTGGAGTGCTTCAACGTGAGCCTTCGTTCAACTGTGCCGATCGATCCGAAATGCTCCCTCTCCTGTGCGACGCCCTTCCCTCCGATCTCCCCGCCATTACTGAAATCTATCGCGAGTCCGTGCTGAACGGCATCTCGAGCTATGAGATCGTGCCGCCAACCGAAGCGGAAATGACGGCCCGCTACGCCGCTATTCGCGAGCAGGGCTATCCCTACATCGCCGCGACAGCCGAGGACGGAACCCTGCTCGGCTATGCCTATGCCTCGGCATTCCGCACCCGCCCGGCCTATCGCTGGCTGGTCGAGGATTCGATTTATCTGGGCACGGAGGCGCGCGGCAAGGGTATTGGCAAGCTGCTCCTTGGAGAGCTGATTTCGCGCTGCACTGTCTCTGGCTTCCGCCAGATGACCGCCGTCATCGGCGGTGCAAGCCCGGCTTCTATCGCGCTTCATCGTTCGCTGGGTTTTGAAGAGATCGGTCTAATGAAAGGTGCCGGTTACAAGCACGGCCGCTGGCTGGATACGATGCTGATGCAGCGCAGACTGGGCGAAGGAACGGAAACCCATCCCGATCCGGATGCCTATCCGGGCACGCTGTTCAAAGGGTGATGTCGCTTACTTGTCGACGAGCTTCAGCGACTTGTCGAAAACCTTCAGGACTGGCCCAAGCTCGTGGCCGCGCTTCAGAATCATCCCGTTGATGTTCACGACCGAAAAGGCGCCCTGCTTGGCAGCGAGCTTCGGATTCTTCTCGATGCGGAAGAGCGGCATTTCGCCCGAACGCTTGAAGACGGAGAACACCGCCTTCTCCCCAGTGTGGTCGATGGCGTAGTCTTTCCACTCGCCTTCGCCCACCATTCGACCGTAGATCCACAGAATCTGGTCGAGCTCCCGCCGGTGAAATGTCACTGGCATCGGATCTTTGTTTTGTCTGTATTCCTTGAGATCAACGACGGTTGAAGAGCTATTGTCGACGGAGCGGCTTTCGCCGTGTCGCAAATCCGGCGTATCTGTCATCAGACTCCCAAGACCTCCACGTGTGACAGGAGAGTGACAGTTTGCCCGAGCCGCAGCAAATTGCAAGGGCACCGACTGTCACACTGGGGACGAAACCTGCTTTCTCCGGCGTGCCGCATTTCAGTCAAAACAGCGCCTCATTTCCAAGAGAACTATAGGTTCCAGTTTGGCGCCAGCGCGCCAAAGGGCCCGGCGGAGCGTATCGACCTTAACCCCAGCCCCGAATACGCTTGGCCGGGCCGCCTGACATTCATCCGCAAGCGGATGAAATCCTTAGATATTTTTTCCTGCCATGACGACTGTTGCGCCGAGGATCGCTCCCGGATCGCCGTTATCAGTCACAGACTGCAAGAGAATCGCTGATCCCTCGAGATCCGGTTTTTCCATCACGCTGGCCGGCAGAGTGAGCGTCGTAGCCTTACCATCCCACATACCGACCGTCTCCACATCGGTCACACTGTGGAGGTAGGAAATCTTCTGGCCACTGTTTTCGCCCTTCTCGACATCGATCGTTTTTTCCTTGTCGAAATAGACGATCACCACATTGGCCTTGCCCTGACCGGCACCGAGCTTGATCTCTAATTCGTCGCCGCTCATGCGAGCGCTGACAGGCACGGTCAGGCCTTTGCCCTCGTCGGCATAGCCGTTTATCTTGCCGTTGATGCCGGCAAGATCGGCGCCTGCGAGATGGTCACGGCCATTGACGATTACCTGCGGCGTATAGACGTTGCTGCGGCCCATCATGCGGGCATAGCCGTACTGCCGCTCGGTATTTTCCTTCGAGCTCAGCGTGTCGGCCCAGCCGAGATAATTCCAGTAATCGACATGATAGGCGAGCGCGATGACATTGCCCTGGCTGACGAGCTTGCGGAATGCGGCATCGGCCGGCGGACAGGAGGCGCAGCCCTGCGCCGTGAACAGCTCTACGACGCCTTTCGGCGTGCCATCTTCGGCCAGGAGAGGACCTGCAAAAGCAAGCCCGGCGATCAGCGGGATCATAAAACGCGGGGACATTCACCAGCACCTCTTTTCCAGGGCCAGCAGCGGTCCTGAACCGCCGGCTCTGAGATATGAACGTACGAATAATCCTTCCGGGTCCAAACGGAAAGTCACGAACGGGTGAGACGGAGCCCCAGGCGGATGGCGGCCGAAACACATCACCGTGAGCAGTGAAACAGCCTCGTTTTCCACAAAGAAAAACCGCCGGAAATTGCTCTCCGGCGGTCATTATCAGGCAAGTATCTTAACAATCAGGCTGCGAGATCGCGCAGAACCGTCTGCAGGATGCCGCCATTGTTGAGGTAGACGACCTCGTCCAGCGTATCGACGCGCGACACCAGCGGAACGTCCTTCACCGTGCCATCGGCATAGGTGATCTTGGCGATCTTCTTTTCACGCGGCTTGATGTTCTCGAGGCCCTCGATGGTAACGAGTTCGTCGCCCTTCAGGTTGAGGCTCTGCCATGTCGTGCCCTCTTCGAAGACGAAGGGGATAACGCCCATGCCGACCAGGTTCGAACGGTGGATACGCTCGAAGCTCTGGGCGATCACGGCCTTGACGCCGAGCAGGTTCGTGCCTTTCGCAGCCCAGTCACGCGAGGAGCCGTTGCCATATTCCACGCCGGCGAAGATGACGAGCGGAACGCCCTCGGCCTTGTACTGCATGGCCGCATCGTAGATCGACGTCTCTTCCTTGGACGGATAGTGGATGGTGTAGCCACCTTCCTTGCCGTTCGCACCGAGCATGAAGTTTCGGATGCGGATGTTGGCGAAGGTGCCACGCATCATGACTTCGTGGTTGCCACGACGCGTGCCGTACTGGTTGAAGTCGGTAACGGCGACGTCATGGCCGAGCAGGTAGGCGCCTGCCGGTGAAGCAGCCTTGATCGAACCGGCCGGAGAAATGTGGTCGGTGGTGATCTTGTCGCCGAAGAGGCCGAGAACGCGGGCGCCCTTGATATCGGAAATGCCGGTGCCCTTCTTGCCCATGCCGACGAAGTACGGCGGGTTCTGGACATAGGTCGAATCGTCGTCCCATGCATAGGTCTGGCCCGGGGGAACCTGAACGGCCTGCCAGTTTTCATCGCCCTTGAAGACGTCGGCATACTTTGTCTCGTAAAGCTCGCGGGTGACGTACTTCTGGATGAATTCCTGAACCTCATGCGAGGTCGGCCAGATATCCTTCAGGAACACCGGATTGCCATCCTGGTCTTCGCCGATCGGCTCATTGGTCAGATCCTTCTGGACCGTACCGGCAAGAGCGTAAGCGACGACGAGCGGCGGCGAAGCGAGGTAGTTCGCCTGGACGTCGGGCGAAATGCGGCCTTCGAAGTTGCGGTTGCCGGAGAGCACACCGGAAACGATCAGGCCCTTGTCGTTGATCGTCTTCGAGATCGGTGCCGGCAATGGGCCGGAATTACCGATGCAGGTCGTGCAGCCGAAGCCGACGAGGTTGAAGCCGAGCTTGTCGAGATCAGCCTGCAGGCCTGACTTGGCAAGATATTCACCGACGACCTGCGATCCCGGAGCAAGCGAGGTCTTGACCCACGGCTTGGTCTTCAGGCCCTTGGCAACGGCGTTGCGGGCGAGAAGGCCGGCAGCGATCAGCACCGACGGGTTGGAGGTGTTGGTGCAGGAGGTGATGGCGGCAATAGCGACGTCACCATGGCCGAGATCGAAATCCGTGCCTTCGACCGCATAACGGTTGTTGAGCTGGCCGGGCTTCTTGTAGTCGGCATCCATCGAGCCGGCGAAACCGGAAGCAATGTTTTCGAGCGCGATGCGGCCTTCCGGACGCTTGGGGCCGGCCATCGACGGCACGACGTCGCCGAGGTCGAGTTCCAGCGTGTCGGTGAAGACAAGCTCTGAGCCGTCGCCATCGCGCCACATGCCCTGGGCCTTCGAATAGGCTTCGACGAGAGCGATCCGGTCATGCGTGCGGCCGGACATGGTGAGGTAGTTGATGGTTTCGCCGTCGACCGGGAAGAAGCCACAGGTCGCGCCATATTCCGGACCCATGTTGCCGATCGTCGCGCGGTCGGCGAGCGGCATGTTGTCCATGCCCGGGCCAAAGAATTCGACGAACTTGGAAACGACGCCCTTCTTGCGCAGCATCTGTACGACGGTCAGAACGAGGTCGGTCGCCGTGACGCCTTCCTTCAGCTTGCCGGTCAGTTTGAAGCCGATGACTTCAGGCAGGAGCATCGAAACCGGCTGGCCGAGCATGGCGGCTTCAGCTTCGATACCGCCGACACCCCAGCCGAGAACGCCAAGGCCGTTGATCATCGTCGTGTGCGAGTCGGTGCCGACGCAGGTATCCGGATAAGCGATCGTTTCGCCATCCTCTTCCTTCGTCCAGACGGTCTGGCCGAGATATTCGAGGTTGACCTGGTGACAGATGCCGGTGCCCGGAGGAACGACGCGGAAATTCTTGAATGCCTGCTGGCCCCACTTCAGGAACCGGTAGCGCTCGCCATTGCGCTGGTATTCCAGCTCGACGTTCTTGGCGAAAGCCTGCGGCGTGCCGAATTCGTCGACGATGACGGAGTGGTCGATGACGAGATCGACGGGCACGAGCGGGTTGATCTTTTCCGGATCGCCACCGAGGGAAACCATCGCGTCTCGCATCGCGGCAAGATCGACGACGGCGGGAACGCCGGTGAAATCCTGCATCAGCACGCGCGCCGGGCGATAGGCGATTTCATTCTCGACGGCGCCCTTGTTATCAAGCCATTCCGCGACGGCAAGGATGTGCTCCTTGGTGACCGACTGGCCATCTTCGAAGCGCAGCAGGTTTTCCAGCAGCACCTTCATCGAATAGGGGAGCTTCGATACGCCGGGGAGACCGTTTGCCTCAGCCTTCGGCAGGCTGTAGTAGACGTAGTCCTTTCCACCAACGGAAAGCGTGGACCGACAATTGAAACTGTCAAGAGATTTAGACACGAGAGACCCCGTTTCTGATAGCCAACACAGTCGTGCGAACGCCTATGCACTTAATGCACATCAGGATGCGGGTACGGCCATTTCCGCTGTCCGCACGTGAGGAAAGACCCCAAGTTCGGCGCAAGGATGAAATTCACGCCGACCGCTGGCGTGGTTGCAGGTCTTATAGATAATTTCGTAAAGACTTGCCATACCGACAAAGGTCAAAATTGGACATTTTTTGAGCCTTGTTGATGGCGCCAACGAAGAAAGAGCCGATGCATGCATCTCACTGCTGAAAATCTGGCAGCCCGGCGCGGTGAAGATCTGATTTTCGTTAACGTTTCCTTTCACTTGCCGGCTGGCGAAGCGCTGATTCTGACGGGTAAAAACGGATCGGGAAAGTCCACTTTA
The DNA here is from genome assembly GCF_000281145.1 of Rhizobium sp. CF142. Classification (NCBI taxonomy): domain Bacteria; kingdom Pseudomonadati; phylum Pseudomonadota; class Alphaproteobacteria; order Hyphomicrobiales; family Rhizobiaceae; genus Rhizobium; species Rhizobium sp. CF142. The sequence goes on from NZ_AJWE01000020.1 coordinate 38,937, forward strand.
TTGCGCGTTATCGCCGGCCTTTTGAGGCCGGAAAAAGGCTCCATCACAGTCGCTGATTCGGTCGGTGCCGAGAGGCGTCCGGCAGCCGAAGCGAGCCACTACCTTGGCCATCGTAACGCCATGAAGACTGAACTTACGGTTGCAGAGAATCTGGATTTCTGGAGATCCTTCCTCGGACCTGGCAAAACCGCCGGTCTGGGCACAGAAGAAGCCGCCGAAGCCGTCGGCCTACCGGGCATCACCCACCTGCCCTTCGGCTACCTCTCGGCCGGCCAGCAACGCCGCTTCGCCTTCGCCAAGCTTCTGGTTGCGCATCGCTCGGTCTGGATCCTGGACGAGCCGACTGCGGCGCTGGATGCAAGTGCAGACAGGTTGTTTACGGAATTGATTGAAGCGCATCGCAAGGAAGGCGGGATCATCGTCGCCGCGACGCATCAGCCTCTTGGGCTGGAAGGGACTAGGGAACTGAAAATGACCGGTTTTGCCGGGGTGGACCAGGGAGTGTGGGGATGACCGCCCTCTTCCTGCGTGACCTGAGACTCTCCATTCGCGCCGGCGGCGGTGCGCTGATCGGCATTCTGTTCTTCCTGACGATAGTCGCCGTCATCCCCTTCGGCGTCGGGCCTGATCTTGCTCTTCTCTCCCGCATCGGCCCGGCCATCGTCTGGATCGGTGCGCTGCTCGCTGCCCTGCTCGGGCTCGACCGCTTGTTCCAGGCGGAGCGTGACGACGGGTCGCTCGATTTGATGCTGATGCAGGAAACGCCGCTGGTACTGACCGTGCTCATCAAATGCGCCGCACACTGGACGGCGACAAGCCTGCCACTCGTCATCGCCTCCCCATTGCTCGGCCTCTTCATGAACATGAACGAAACGGCGATCGGCGCGACCATGCTCACGCTCCTTGTCGGCTCGCCGGCAATCACCTTCATTGGCGCTGTCGGCGCAGCCGTTGCCGTCGCGCTACCTCGCGGCGGCCTGCTGGTCTCGGTACTCATCCTACCGCTGACGATCCCCGTGCTGATCTTTGGCGTCAGCGCCACCTATGCGGCGGTTGTGGGACCGTCGCCCTTCCTGCCGCCATTTCTGATCCTCATCGCCTTGACGCTCTTCTTCGCCGTCATCGGTCCGGCAGCGGCGGCCCTGGCGCTCAGAAACACGGCGGATTGATCGGCGCTTCGATTGCGGCTCCGGGCGGATCAAGGTAAGGAAGCGGATATGAGCGAAACGAGCCTTGCCATCAGCAAATTCAGCGATCTCGCCAACCCGACGCGGTTTCTGGCGCTGGCATCGCGCGTCATTCCGTGGCTGGCCGGCATCACGGCCCTCTGTTTTATCATCGGGCTCTATCTGAGCTTCTCGACTGAGGGCGACTATCAGCAGGGCGAGACTGTGCGCATCATGTATGTGCATGTGCCCTCCGCCTGGCTCTCCATGATGTGCTATACGATCATGAGCATTTCAGCGATCGGCACGCTCGTCTGGCGCCATCCGCTGGCGGATGTTTCGGCTAAGGCCGCAGCTCCGCTCGGCGCTGCCTTCACGCTCCTTGCACTCGTCACCGGCTCACTCTGGGGCAAGCCCATGTGGGGCACATGGTGGGTCTGGGATGCGCGGCTGACCTCTGTCTTTATCCTCTTCCTGATGTATCTCGGCCTGATCGCGCTGAACCGCGCCATGGATGAGCCCTCGAAGGCTGCGCGCGTTACCGCCGTGCTCATCCTCGTCGGCTTCGTCAATATCCCGATCATCAAGTTTTCGGTCGACTGGTGGAACACGCTGCATCAGTCTGCAAGCGTCCTGCGCCTCGATGGACCGGCGATCGATCCGGAATTCCTGCGCCCGCTGCTGATCATGGCGATCGCCTTCACCCTGCTCTTCTTCACGCTGCATCTGATGGCGATCAGAAACGAAATCTGGCGCCGCCGCATCGCCTCCCAGCGCCGCATGGCCGCCCGCATGGCAAGCCGGGAGGACTGACGATGGGCTCCTACGCTTTCTACGTCTACGGCTCCTATGGCTTTGCCGCTGTTGTGACGATCGCGGTGACGCTCTGGACCTGGGCTGACGGGCGAGCACGCCAGAAGGAATTGGCAGCGCTTGAAGCCGCCGGTATCCGCCGCCGGTCGGCCCGACCGAAGGACGACGAATGACCGCGGCTCCGCAAGAGAATAGACCGAAAAGCCGCGGCGTCAGCCGCTATGCGCTTGCCCTGATCCCGCTGCTCGTCTTCGGCGGCATTGCGGCAACGGCAGCGAAAATGCTCTACGACCAGGATTTTCACGGCAAGAATATCGCCGAAATCCCCTCCGCTTTGATCGGCACCAAGGCGCCGTCGCTGAACCTGCCGCCGCTCGAAGGCTCCAATCTGCCGGCGCTGACGGATGAGACGGTCAGGGGCAAGCTCACCCTCGTCAACGTTTTCGCCTCCTGGTGCATTCCCTGCCGCGATGAACATCCCCTTCTCAAGCAGCTTGCCGAGGACGGGCGGCTGAACATCGTCGCGATCAACTACAAGGACAAGAACGAGAACGCCTTGCGCTTCCTCGGCGAACTCGGCAATCCCTACCACGCCATCGGCGTCGACCCGAACGGCAAGGCGGCAATCGACTGGGGCGTCTACGGCATTCCGGAAAGCTATCTCGTCGCGCCCGATGGCACGATCATCTACAAGCGTGTCGGCCCCTTCGACGATATCAGCCTGAAGGAAGGGTTGTTTCCCGCGATGGAGAAGGCACTGGCCAAGCCGGTCTCCTAAGCGCCGCCCTGCCAGACCTTGATCGCCTCGACCGGCCAGATCAGCATCAATACATTCAGCGTCAGATTGTCCCGGATCATATAACCGGTGAAAATCTCTAAGAAGATGGCAATGGCAACGGTCAGCGCCACAGGCGCTCTCGAGGCGAAGAAGAAGCCGACGGCCATGAAGATCGTGTCCATGGCCGAATTGATGATGCTGTCGCCATAATAGTCGAGCGAGATTGTCGCCGTACGGTAGCGATCGATGATCAGAGGCGAATTTTCCAGAAGCTCCCAGCCGGATTCGATGAGAACAGCCAGGAGCAGGCGCGCCGCAAACGGCTTGCCGCGGAGCACAAGATGCGCCAGCCCGTAGAACAGGAAGCCGTGAATGATATGCGACGGCGTGTACCAGTCTGACAGGTGCTGGGAATTGCCGCTGGAATTGACAGTGCCTTCCCACAGCTTGACATAGCCGCAAGTGCAGATCGGCACCCGGCCCATCAGATATTCGGCAATGATCTGGATGACCAGCACTGCAAGGCAGGCGGAAAACCAGAAGATCTGATGCCGTGACCGGTCGGTGCCCTCTATAACAGTCACTTCTCGCTTTCAGCCTCGGTGGAAATGCTGTGCTTCAGCACCAGCGGCATCTGCGCCATGGTGAAGATGATGGTGATCGGCATCGTGCCCCAGACCTTGAAAGCAATCCAGAAATTATCCGAGAAATTACGCCAGACGACTTCGTTCAGTACCGCAAGAAACAGGAAGAAGATGCCCCAGCGGACCGTCAGCTTGCGCCAGCCTTCGGCATCGAGCTGGAAGGCGGCATTGAAGACATAGCCGAGCAGCGACTTGCCGAAGGCGAGGCCGCCAAGCAGGGCAAAACCGAAGAGCGCATTGACGATCGTCGGCTTCATCTTGATGAAGGTTTCGTTCTGCAGCCAGATCGACAAAGAACCGAAGATCAACACGACAATGCCCGAAACGAAAGGCATGATCGGCAGATGGCCAAGCATGATCTTGGAAACCACCAGCGAGAGAATGGTCGCGCCCATGAACAGTCCGGTCGCCACGAAGAGCGGACCGCCGAGTTCGGCCAATGCCGGAAAACGCGCGACGAGCCACTCACCACGCAGATTGGCAAAGAAAAAGACCAGAAGCGGCCCGAGTTCCAGCGCCAGTTTCAGAAGCGGATGATGCCGGTCTGCGGCGCTGGGAGTAATATCGCTTTCAGTCGTCATGCTTCTTCAAACCTGCTTTTTTGCAATGCATGCAAGCCATCAACGGCTAATCTGTGGCATCATTGGCCAATACCGGCAATGGCCTGCGCAAAATCCTCTGCCTCGAACGGTTCGAGATCGTCGACCCCTTCCCCGACACCGATGAAATAGACCGGCAGCTTATGTTTGGCGGAAATCGCCACCAGAATGCCGCCACGCGCCGTGCCGTCAAGCTTGGTCATGATCAGCCCACTGACGCCGGCGACATTGCGGAAGATTTCCACCTGATTAAGTGCGTTCTGACCCGTCGTCGCATCTAGCGTCTGGAGAACGGTGTGCGGCGCATCCGGGTCGAGCTTGCCGAGCACGCGCACGATCTTCTCGAGCTCGGCCATCAGCTCTGCCTTGTTTTGCAGGCGGCCAGCCGTATCAATGATCAGCACATCGCATTTCCTGGCCTTCGCCTGCTCGAAGGCATCATAGGCAAGGCCCGCCGCATCCGCGCCGAGCTTGGTACCGATGAATTCGGACTTGGTACGATCGGCCCAGATTTTCAGCTGCTCGATGGCGGCTGCACGGAACGTATCGCCGGCCGCCACCATGACCTTCAGGCCGGAGCCGGAAAGCTTGGCCGCAAGCTTGCCGATCGTCGTCGTCTTGCCGGTGCCGTTGACGCCGACGACGAGGATCACATGCGGCTTGTGCGAAAGATCGAGCTGCAGCGGCTTGGCGACCGGCTTCAGCACTTTGGCGATTTCGGCCGCCATGATGCGGCTGACATCCTCGCCGGTCACGTCCTTGCCGTAACGTTCGGAAGCGAGCGTATCGGTCACGCGCATCGCCGTCTCGACGCCGAGGTCGGCCTGGATGAGCAGGTCTTCGAGATCCTGCAGCGTCTCGTCGTCGAGCTTGCGCTTGGTGAAGAGCGCGGCGATCTGGCCGGTGAGCTGCGAGGATGTGCGCGCCAGACCATTGCGCAGGCGCTGAAACCAGGAGAGTCTCGGCTGCGGGGCGGCTACCGGTTCCGGTTCAGCGGTCGGTCCGGTGGCGAAGCCTTTGGGAAGGATGGGGTTCGGTGCCGGCCCGTCGGAGGTGGCACCCTCCTCTGTCCTGCCGAACATCTCCTCTACAGGGGAAGAGATCGGCAAGGATTGAGAATCCTGCTCAGCCTCAGTCGGAATTTCCAGGGCGTCGCGAGTCGGAATCTCTTCCGGAAATGTCTCAGTTGGCTCGACCCTGCCTTCTGCTCTTACGGCAACGTCATCCTCCGGAAGATCTCGCTCAGTGTCGGAGAGGGGTGCCGCGACATGATCTTCGTTCGCTTCCGCCTCAGCTTCCAACAGCGACAAAGGCACGACGCCCATATCGCCGAGATCATCGACGGGCGGTAGTAATTCCGGCTCAGCCTCAACGGGCTCCGGCTCCGTCGCGCCATCCTGCCCGACATCTGCGGCCGGACCGCCGGCGGTTTCCATTTCTGCGGCAAGAACGGGATCATCCGCAACTGGCAGATCTTCGTCGCGCGAGCGCGGCTCCAGCTCCCTTTCAACGGCCTCTGGCACAGGCTCTTCCGCCGGCTTGCCGAAGGTGAAGACCTTTTTGATGAAACTGAGCGCCATGAGCTGTCCGTGAAGTCAGGCCGCCGCGGCGGCCGTCAATTGCATGTCGAGATGCTTGCCATTGTGGCCAGTGATCGTCGCTTCGACGATATCGCGCGGACGAAGACCGGGGACAGTGACAAGCGTGAAGTTTTCCGTATGGGCGAGACCGTTATTTTCCACCAGCAGCCATTGCCGCGTTCCGACCATCTTGTCCAGATGGCGCTGGTGCAGCATCTGTCCAGTGGCGCGGAGGCGAGCGGCGCGATCCTTGATGAGCGAGCGATCGAGCTGTGGCATGCGCGCGGCAGGCGTGCCGGGCCGTGGGCTGTAGGGGAAGACATGCAGATGCGCGATGTCGGCTTCGTCGGCGAGTCGCACCGCGTTTTCGAACATCTCCTCGGTCTCCGTCGGGAAGCCGGCGATCATGTCTGCACCAAAGCTGATCTCCGGACGCAGCCGGCGAACGTCTTCGATGAAACGCAGAGCATCGGCACGCAGATGGCGGCGTTTCATGCGCTTAAGGATCATGTCGTCGCCATGCTGCAGGGAGAGATGTAGATGCGGCATGAAGCGCGGTTCGTTCGCGATGAGGTCCATAAGATGACGGTCGGCCTCGATACTGTCGATCGAAGATAACCGCAGCCTGCGTATGTCAGGCACCTGCTTGAGCAGCGTCTTTGCGAGCAGCCCGAGCGTCGGCTCGCCGGGAAGATCTGCGCCGTAGCTCGTAGCATCGACGCCGGTCAGCACGATTTCACGATAGCCGCCTTCCACGAGATTGCGTGCCTGATCGACCACCGCACCCATCGGCACCGAACGCGAATTGCCGCGCCCATAGGGGATGATGCAGAAGGTGCAGCGATGGTCGCAGCCGTTCTGCACCTGGATGAAGGCGCGTACGTGGCCGTCAATATGCTTGACCATCTGCGGCGCGGTGTGGCGCACGCTCATGATGTCGTTGACGCGCAGCTTCTCTTCCGCCGAAACGCCGAAATCCGGAAGCGCGCGATAAGAGGCGGCCTTCAGCTTCTCCTCATTGCCGAGCACGGCATCGACTTCGGCCATTTCGGCGAAGGTCTGCTTTTCCGTCTGGGCTGCACAGCCAGTGACGATGATGCGGGCATGCGGATTGTCGCGGCGCGCGCGGCGTATCGCCTGGCGGGCCTGGCGCACGGCCTCACCGGTCACGGCGCACGTATTGACCAGGATAGCATTGTTGAGCCCGGCCGCTTCCGCCTGCGATCTCATGACTTCGGATTCATAGGTATTGAGACGGCAGCCGAAGGTGATGACCTCGACGCCGCTCACCGCGCTTCCGCTCCGGGTACAGCATCGCGGGACCATGTGCCGGTCGAAGGATCGACTGCACCGGACCATTCCCATTCGGCAGGGCCGGTCATGACGACATGATCATCCTCGCGCCAGTCGATGACCAGCGGCTGGCGGATCGGGCTGGAGGCAACGTCAATAGTCACCTTGCGGCCGGTGCGGCCAGTGCGCGCAGCACTGACGGCAGAGGCGCAGGCAGCCGAACCGCAGGCGAGCGTCAGGCCGGCGCCGCGTTCCCATGTGCGTGTCCGCAGCGCCGAATCCGAGATGACCTGCGCCAGCGTGATATTGGCCTTTTCCGGGAACATCGGATGGTTTTCGAGCAGTGGCCCGAAACGTTCGAGATCGAAGCTCATCGGATCACGGTCGACCCAGAAGATCGCATGCGGATTACCCATCGACATGGCCGAAGGCGAATGCAGCACCGGATTATCGATCGGCCCGATCTGCAGCTCGATGCGGCTCGTATCGTGGAATTCTTCAGCGAGCGGAATACGGTTCCATTCGAAAACCGGCCGGCCCATATCGACGGAGATCGTGCCATCCTCATGCTCGACTGCGTTCAGGATGCCGGCAACCGTCTGGAAGGTGAAGGCCTTCTTGCCGGTCTCCGCGGCAAGCGCCTGCACGACACAGCGCGTACCATTGCCGCAGGCCTGCGCCTTGGATCCGTCAGAATTGAGGATGTCGATGTATGCGTCGGTTCCCTGCGCCTTCGGATCGTGGATCGCCATGATCTGATCGAACTGCGTCTCGGCATCGGCATTAAGGGCAATCGCCGCCTGCGGCGCCACCTTGTCGGTCCGCCCGCGCATGTCGACAACCAGGATCTTGTTGCCAAGCCCGTTCATCTTCGCGAATTCGACCGTGTTACTCATCTGACTATTCCGCTGCGTTTTGGCTGTATATGGCGGAAATGCTCGGGGATTACCAGTGGGTGAGCGCCAGGCGAGGTTCGTCCTCTTTCTCACGCATAAAGGCTGGGCCTGCGAAATCAGAACAGGTACGGCACAGCCGGGCTATCGGAAATCAGGCGAAATCCAGATCTACCGCACCGTGCCCTCGGAATTGAGAGACGCCGCGTGGGCTTCGACAATAGCAGCGGTAATGACCTTTCTGAGCTCGTAGACCAGCAAGCGGGACCGTTTGCGATCCAGGTCCTGTGCCGCCTTCGCCAAATTCAGGCCTTCCTTCAGAACTATATTATGGGCGCGCGCCAACGCCCAGCTTTCTATATCTGGGTTTATCATTTGATATCTCCGCCGATTCATTCGGCATCAAGGATATTCACGAATCATTTTACAGAATTTACTTAAGTAGAAAGTAGAATCAGAAGTGGAATATTTTGCAACTGGCATTCAGTGTGAATTTGGCTTGCCGATCGAAATATTCGACTAAACATCAGTGAATTTTAAAGCGAATATGTTAGTATATATAGATATATACTTCCGTCGCGCGACCGGCTGCATAGCGGAATATCCCCGCACCGGTCCTGTCACCCGACTTCGAAAAAGCCTGCCACGACGCCATCGAACGCATTCGCCTTGACTTTCCCGCAGCTTTCCTGTTTATCGCGCCCAATCTGCGACGAGTAACAGACTCCGAGCCGCCGACCGGGACTGGATTCCGGAGGTCAACACCCGACAGCGCGCTGCGCCCTCGGGTGCTTTTTGGCTTTGCGTCTTGTTTTCGTCAAGGAAAAGCACGACGTTCCAGGGCATCCCAAAACTCCCCGAAACGTATCAAGGAAGAGCCGATGTTTGAGAACCTCCAGGACCGTCTTGGTTCCATCCTGAATGGACTGACAGGCCGTGGCGCGCTTTCGGAAAGTGATGTTTCCGCAGCGCTGCGGGAGGTTCGCCGTGCGCTTCTGGAAGCCGACGTTTCGCTGGAAGTGGTCCGCTCCTTTACCGACCGCGTGCGTGAAAAGGCCGTTGGCGCCGAGATCTTGAAGTCGATCAAGCCAGGCCAGATGGTCGTCAAGATCGTCCATGACGAGCTCATCGAGATGCTCGGCGGCGAAGGTGTCGGTGTCGACCTTCATGCAGCCGCCCCGGTCGTCATCATGATGGTCGGCCTGCAGGGCTCCGGTAAGACGACGACGACGGCAAAGATCGCCAATCGCCTGACGACGCGCGAGAAGAAGAAGGTGCTGATGGCATCGCTCGACACGCGCCGGCCGGCAGCGCAAGAGCAGCTTCGCCAGCTCGGCGCTCAGGCAAATATCGACACGCTGCCTGTTATTGCCGGCCAGTCTCCGACCGATATCGCCGCCCGCGCCGTTCAGGCCGCCAAGCTTGGCGGCCATGATGTCGTCATTCTCGACACCGCCGGCCGTACCCATATCGACGAACCTTTGATGGTCGAAATGGCCGACATCAAGAAGAAGTCGAACCCGCACGAAATCCTGCTGGTCGCAGACAGCCTGACCGGTCAGGACGCCGTCAACCTCGCCCGCAGTTTCGATGAACGCGTCGGCATCACCGGCCTCGTACTGACCCGCATGGATGGCGATGGCCGCGGCGGTGCAGCCCTTTCCATGCGCGCTGTCACCGGCAAGCCGATCAAGCTGATCGGCGTCGGCGAGCGAATGGGCGAGCTGGAGGAATTCCATCCCCGTCGTATCGCCGACCGTATCCTCGGCATGGGCGATATCGTCTCGCTCGTCGAGAAGGCTGCTGAGAACATCGACGCCGAAAAGGCGGCTGCCATGGCCGCCAAGATGGCCAAGGGCAAGTTTGACCTGAACGACCTCGCCGACCAGCTGCGTCAGATGCAGAAGATGGGCGGCATGGGCGGCATCATGGGCCTGATGCCCGGCATGGCCGGCATGAAGGACAAGATGGCCGCCGCGGGCTTGGACGACAAGCTGTTCGGCCGCCAGATCGCCATCATCCAGTCGATGACCAAGGCCGAGCGCGCCAATCCTGATATGCTCAAGCATTCGCGCAAGAAGCGCATCGCTGCCGGCTCCGGCACGGATGCCGCTGCCATCAACAAGCTTCTGAAGATGCACCGCCAGATGGCCGACATGATGAAGATGATGGGCGGCAAGGGCAAAGGCGGCATGATGAAGCAGATGATGGGCGGCCTTGCCGGCAAGATGGGGCTGGGGGGCCTCGGCGGCATGGGCGGCATGCCCGATCTCTCGAATATCGACCCGAAGCAGCTTGAAGCGCTACAGAAGCAGGCGGAAGCCGCGGGTCTCGGAAAGCCGGGTGGGGGTATGCCCGGTCTAGGCGGAGGCTTGCCGGGCGGATTGCCCGGTCTTGGCGGCGCAAAGCTGCCGGGCCTCGGTGGTGGTTTCCCGGGCCTGCCCGGATTGCCCAAGAAGAAGTGAAAGGATCGCCTGCCCCATGATTGATCCAGACATCAAAGCCCAGCTTTCGAGCTACCGCCAGTCGATCGACAATATCGATGCGGCGCTCGTTCACATTCTGGCCGAACGCTTCCGCTGCACCAAAGAGGTCGGCGTGCTGAAGGCTAAGTACAAGTTGCCGCCGGCCGATCCGGCGCGCGAGGAATACCAGATCGCTCGCCTTCGTCAGCTTGCCGAAGATGCGCATCTGGACCCGGATTTCGCCGAGAAGTTCCTGAACTTCGTTATCAAGGAAGTCATCCGGCATCATGAGCAGATCGCTGCGGACCACGCTGAACAGAGCGCCGCAACCCGATAACCATGCCGCTCAACGAAGCGGTTCAAGAAAAGCCTAAGGAGTAAAGACTATGGCACTGAAAATTCGTCTCGCACGCGGTGGTTCCAAGAAGCGCCCGTACTACCACGTCGTTCTCGCTGATGCCCGCAGCCCGCGTGACGGCCGTTTCCTGGAGAACCTCGGTTCCTGGAACCCGATGCTCGCCAAGGACGACGAGAAGCGCGTTCAGCTGAACGGCGAGCGCATCAAGCACTGGCTCGACCACGGCGCCCTGCCGACCGACCGCGTCCTGCGCTTCCTCGACGAAGCCGGCATCTCCAAGCGCGAAACCCGCAACAACCCGGAAAAGGCAAAGCCGGGCAAGAAGGCTCAGGAACGCGCTGCCGAGAAGGCTCAGAAGGCCGCTGACGCCGCTGAAGCTGCTGCTTCAGCCGAATAATCGGCTTCGACCCCATCCAAACGGGCGGCATGGCGACATGCCGCCCGTTTTCGTTTCCATTCCCACGCACTTCGTTTATGAGAAGCGTGATCTCAGCTTCTTGCCTGCGTTCGAATGAAGGAACCCATGACCAAGCTTGAAAATCCGGTGCTGATGGCAACCATCGGCGGCGCGCAGGGCATTCGCGGCGAGGTGCGCGTAAAGGCCTATACGGCCGATCCGACCGCGCTCGGCGACTACGGCCACCTGCACAGCATGGATGGACGCGTTTTCGAAGTTCTCGAACTGCGCGAGATGAAAAATATGGTCGTCGTCCGCTTCCGCGGCGTCAACGACCGCAACGCCGCCGAGGCGTTGAACGGCTTGGAACTCTATATCGAACGCGGCAACCTGTCGGATGAGGAACTGGAGGACGACGAGTTCTTCTATGCCGATCTGGAAGGGCTCGAAGCCTTCGACGATCAGGGCATCAGTTACGGCACAGTGACCGGAGTCTTCGATTTCGGCGCCGGTGATCTTCTGGAGCTCAAAGGTCCCGGCAAGCGTCCGGTGCTGATCCCCTTTTCGGAAGCCTCCGTGCTGGAAATCGACCTTGAAGCCGGCAAGCTGCTCATTGATCCGCTTGCAGCTGGCCTCATCGACAATCCCGACGACCTGAAGGGGCTCAGCCCCGGCAAGCCGAAGAAAAAGAAGTAGGCGCGCCATGGCTTTCCGGGCGACCGTACTGACACTCTACCCGGAAATGTTTCCGGGTCATCTGGATTTTTCGCTCGCTGGCAAGGCGGCAGAGCGTGGACAATGGTCGCTCGATACCGTGCAGATCCGCGATTTTGCGGCGGATAAACACCGAACCGTCGATGATACGCCGGCCGGCGGCGGCGCCGGCATGGTGCTGAAACCCGATGTGCTCGCCCGGGCCATCGACAGCGCTTCTGAAAATGACAACCGCCCGCGCCTGCTGATGAGCCCGCGTGGCAAGCCGCTGACGCAGGAGCGCGTGCGGCAGCTGGCGGCCGGCAACGGGGTGATCATCGTCTGCGGCCGTTTCGAAGGCGTCGACCAGCGTGTGATAGAGGCACGCGAACTCGAGGAAGTCTCGATCGGCGATTACGTACTGTCAGGCGGCGAGCCGGCGGCCCTGATCCTGCTCGACGCGATCGTCCGCATCCTGCCGGGCGTCATGGGCAATGACCTCTCCGGCCTGCATGAAAGCTTCGAAGGCGGACTTCTGGAACATCCGCATTACACCCGCCCGCAGGAATGGGAGGGCCGCGAGATTCCGGCGACCCTCACTTCCGGCAATCACGGCGCCATCGAGAAATGGCGCCATGAACAATCCGTCTCGCTAACAAAAGAACGGCGGCCAGACCTGATTAGGGCGCAGAAGCCCGAAAAAGCAGGCTGATTTCATAAATTTGTCGTCCAAGGGATGACAGGTGGAAGTCTTTCGTGTAATGGCGCACGCGGAAATGGGGTTTAACCCCGTCTGCCAGCAAACAAAGAATGGCGAATCCGCTCCCGCCCACAAGGGCAAACTCCGGAGGCATCGACCGAAGGACAGTGTGAGGGCTCTGGCTGTTTCAGAAGAACCAAAGGTTAAGACGATGAACATCATTCAGCAGCTTGAGGCCGAACAGGCCGCCAAGATCGAAGCCAAGCGCACGCTTCCCGAATTCTCCCCGGGCGACACTGTCCGCGTCAACGTGAAGGTTACGGAAGGCAACCGTACCCGCGTTCAGGCCTATGAAGGCGTTTGCATCGCCCGCTCCGGCGGCGGCCTGCAGGAAAACTTCACGGTCCGCAAGATCTCCTACGGCGAAGGCGTCGAGCGCGTGTTCCCGGTCTACTCCCCGATGATCGAAAGCGTCGAAGTCGTTCGCCGCGGTAAGGTCCGTCGTGCCAAGCTCTACTACCTCCGCGATCGTCGCGGTAAGTCGGCTCGTATCGTCGAGAACACCGGTACCCGCGCCCGCAAGCTCAATGATGCCGAGCGTCAGGCCCTTGCCGAGGAAAAGGCACGTATCGAAGCTGAAAAGGTTGCAGCAGCACAGGCTCTCGCCGCCGAAAAGGCAGCTGCGGAAGCCGCTGAAGCAAAGGCCGCCGCAGAAGCAGCAGCCGCTGCTGAAGGTTCGGCTGAATAAGCACCTCGCGAAAGCGAAATCATTGCATGGGAAAGGCGGTCTTTGGGCCGCCTTTTCTTTTTTGCGCCGATCGGCGCCGCCTGCAGCCTTGCCATATCGGCATCTTCCGTGACAATTCTGCCGTTCAAATATTGGGGAGCCACATCATGTTCTTTCGCCGCACCGTACTTGCCGGCCTGACCGTCGCAATGCTTTCGCCGCTCGCAGCTTTCGCCGCCGGCTTGCCGGATCTTGGCGGCAAGACAGTCGTCGTGGTGACGGAGAATGCCTATCCGCCGCTGCAGTTCGTCGACCCCAAGTCCGGTCAGCAGATCGGCTGGGAATATGACGCGATGAACGAGATCGCCAAGCGGCTGAACTTCAAGGTCGAATACCAGAACACCAGCTGGGACGCGATGATCCAGGCCGTATCCGACGGCCAGTACAACATCGGCATGACCGGCATCACCATCAAGGACGATCGCAAGCAGAAGGTCGACTTTTCCGACCCTTACATGCGCTCGCAGCAGTTCATGCTGGTTCGTGGCGACGAGAAGCGCTTCACCGACGCCAAGAGCTTCGGTGCCTTCAACGATGGCCTGATCGGCGCCCAGCCTGGGACTTCGCCTTTCTATACCGCCGTCTATGAAATCCTCGATGGCAACGAACAGAACCCACGCATCAAGCTCTTCGAAACCTTCGGCGCAACCGTGCAGGCTCTGAAGACCGGCGATGTCGATCTCGTCCTGACCGACAGTGTCGCTGCCAAGGGCTATGTCGATTCCTCGAATGGCGGGCTGAAGGTCGTCGGTGAACCGCTCGGCACCGAGGATTTCGGCTTCATCTTCCCGAAGGGTTCCGATCTCGTCGCTCCCGTCAATGCCGCCATTGCCGACCTGAAGGCGGACGGCACCTTTGATGCACTGAACAAGAAGTGGTTCCTCGACTACAAGATGGGCCAGTAATCCCCCGAGCGATCGCAGATGGCATTACCACCATCCCCGCGACACGAGAAGGACGACCGTCCCTGGTGGCTGGTCGTCCTTGTTCTGATCGGCATCGTTCTCGCCGTCGTCATCATTACCAACGATATTTACACGCAGGTCTTCCGGACCGTCGTGAATGGTGCCGGCATTACCGTGTTCGTGACACTCGTCGCCTTTGTGCTGGCGACCGTGCTCGGTCTGGGCATTGCGCTGCTTGGCCTCTCCGACAATATCGTGCTGCGCCAGGTCGCCCGATTCTACATCGAGATTGTCAGGGGCATTCCAATCCTCGTGCTGCTCTTCTATATCGCCTTCGTCGGCGCGCCGGGCGTTGTCGCAGCCTATAATTTCCTGATCACCCCCCTGGTGAAGGCCGGTATTGCCGAGCCGATCCTCGTGCGCGACCTGTCGCTGATGTGGCGTGCCATCATCGCCCTGATGATCGGCTATTCCTCCTTCATCGCCGAAATCTTCCGCGCCGGTTTCCAGTCGGTCGATATCGGCCAAATCGAGGCGGCCAAATCGCTCGGCCTGTCGCGCTACCGCCGTTTCAGGCTCGTTGTTTTCCCGCAAGCGATCCGGGTGATCTTCCCGCCGCTCTCCAACGACTTCGTCTCGATGGTGAAGGATTCCTCCCTCGTCTCCGTTCTCGGCGTCGCCGACATCACGCAGATGGGCAAGGTCTATGCCTCCGGCTCCTTCCGCTTCTTCGAGACGTATTCAATCGTCACTTATATCTACCTGATTTTGACGATCGGCCTGTCACTCTTCCTGCGGCGGATCGAGAAGAAGATGAAGCAGATGCCGCGGCGCTAGAGCCGCCGCACGATTCGAATTGCCGTTTCGATCAAAAATCGCTATATCCAGCGCCATGGAATCCAAGTTCAGATGCATCGGTGCGCATATTTTCGTGCTGCAGGACCATTATCGCCTGCCGGCACGTTTCTTTGCGTCCGTTTCCGGTGCGCTCAACAGCCGACTTCGTTGATCGAATGACGGCCTGCGGAGCCTCTCCGCCACATCCTTTATTCCACGCTCCAGCCAAAACGGACGATTAGCCATGAGCGCACCGCGTACCCTTTACGACAAGATCTGGGCCGACCACCTGGTCGACGAACAGCCTGACGGCACCTGTCTTCTCTATATCGACCGTCACCTGGTCCACGAAGTTACCTCGCCGCAGGCTTTCGAAGGTCTGCGCATGACCGGCCGCAAGGTTCGCGCGCCGGAAAAGACGCTTGCCGTCGTCGACCACAACGTTCCGACCTCCGCTGACCGCCATCTCGGCATCAAGAACGAGGAAAGCCGCATTCAGGTCGAGCAGCTCGCCAAGAATGCCGCCGAATTCAACGTCGAATATTATTCCGAGAACGACAAGCGCCAGGGCATCGTCCACATCATCGGGCCGGAACAGGGCTTCACGCTGCCGGGCATGACGATCGTTTGCGGCGATAGCCACACCTCCACGCACGGCGCCTTCGGCTCGCTCGCTCACGGTATCGGCACGTCGGAAGTCGAGCACGTTCTCGCGACCCAGACACTGATCCAGAAGAAGGCGAAGAACATGCTGGTGCAGGTCGACGGCCAGCTGCCGGCAGGCGTCACCGCCAAGGATATCGTTCTTGCCATCATCGGCGAGATCGGCACGGCCGG
Source organism: Rhizobium sp. CF142 (assembly GCF_000281145.1). Taxonomy (NCBI): domain Bacteria; kingdom Pseudomonadati; phylum Pseudomonadota; class Alphaproteobacteria; order Hyphomicrobiales; family Rhizobiaceae; genus Rhizobium; species Rhizobium sp. CF142. The sequence goes on from NZ_AJWE01000020.1 coordinate 54,682, forward strand.
CGGTACCGGCTACGTCATCGAATATGCCGGCGAAGCCATTCGCTCGCTGTCGATGGAAGGCCGCATGACGATCTGCAACATGTCGATCGAAGGCGGCGCCCGTGCCGGCCTGATCGCGCCTGACGAGATCACCTTCGAATATATCAAGGGCAAGCCGCGCGCACCGAAGGGCGAAGCGCTCGAGCAGGCGATCGCCTACTGGAAGACGCTGAAGACCGACGAAGGCGCGCATTACGACCGCGTCGTCACGCTCAACGCCGCCGAACTGCCGCCGATCGTCTCCTGGGGCTCCTCGCCCGAGGACGTAATCTCGGTACAGGGCATCGTTCCGAACCCGGATGATATCCAGGACGAGACCAAGCGTGCCTCCAAGTGGCGTGCGCTCGATTACATGGGCCTCAAGCCAGGCACGCCGATGACCGACATCAACATCGACCGTGTCTTCATCGGTTCCTGCACCAACGGCCGTATCGAAGACCTGCGCGCTGTCGCCAAGGTCGTTGAAGGCAAGACCGTTGCCTCCACCGTCAACGCCATGATCGTTCCGGGCTCCGGCCTCGTGAAGGAACAGGCGGAGCAGGAAGGCCTCGACAAGATCTTCAAGGCCGCCGGTTTCGACTGGCGTGAACCGGGTTGCTCCATGTGCCTCGCCATGAACGACGACCGGCTGAAACCGGGCGAGCGCTGCGCCTCGACCTCGAACCGCAATTTCGAGGGCCGCCAGGGTTTCAAGGGCCGCACGCATCTCGTCTCGCCGGCCATGGCCGCCGCAGCCGCGATTGCTGGCCACTTCGTCGATATCCGCGAGTGGAACTGATCTTTCTGGCCCCTCGGACATGACAAAAGCCCGGCGCGCGAGCGCCGGGCTTTCTTAATTGCGCGAAGCTGAGAAGACGGCGCTTAGAACGTCGCTGTGTACGGATCCGGACCCATGCGAGCGCCGGCGCTATCGAGCTTGGCAATCGCTGCCATGTCTTCACCATCAAGCTTGAAATCGAAGACATTGAAGTTCTCCGCGATGCGCGAGGGCGTCACCGACTTCGGAATGACGACAAGGCCGGTATCGATGTGCCAGCGAATGATGACCTGCGCCGGCGTCTTCCCATGCTTGGCAGCAATCTGACCGATGACCGGATTGGAAATGAAGCGGCCCTGACCGAGCGGGCTCCAGGATTCCGTGACGATGTTCAGCTTCTTATGCGCTTCCTGCGCCGCCTTCTGCTGAAAGTCCGGATGCAGCTCGATCTGGTTGATAACAGGGACAACGCCTGTATCGCCGACGATATGGTCGAGATGGTCCGGATAGAAGTTCGACACGCCGATGGAGCGGACGCGGCCTTCTTCCCTCAAGCGCACGAAAGCCTTCCAGGTTTCGCGATAAAGCCCGCGATGCGGCGACGGCCAGTGAATGAGATAAAGATCGATATAATCGCTGCCGAGCTTCTTCAGGCTGACCTCGAAGGCACGCAGTGCATTGTCATAGCCCTGGTCGGTATTGCGCAGTTTCGTGGTGACGAAGATATCCTTGCGGTCGATGTCGGAGGAGCGGATGCCTTCGCCGACGCCCTCTTCGTTGTCATAACCGGACGCAGTATCGATGTGGCGATAGCCGGCGGCAAGTGCGGTGCGCACGGTTGGAGCCGCGATATCTTGCGGTGTCTGCCAGACGCCAAGACCTACCTGGGGAATGGAATGTCCGTCGTGGAAAGTAATGATGGGCTGAGTGGTCACAATATATCTCCGGAAGTTTGAAGGAATGGCCAAAGACACGAATTGAATGGGGCATGAATTGAAGCCGCGAAGCGGTTTTCCCTGGACGCATCGCAGCCCGCGCGTCCGGTCGAAAGTCCATATAGGACAGAGAGCCCGCAATACAATCAGAGAACGCGGAGGATCGTTCCCTTTCTGAGGTGAGGCAGAATGCGGCGCATGTCGCGGGCGCTGATCGCAACACAGCCGGAGGTCGGCTCGTATTCTGGCCGGATGAGATGGAAAAAGATCGCTGAGCCGCGATTGCGCGCCCGAGAGGTCACGTTCCAGTCGAGCACCAAACAGATATCGTAAAGCCCGTCCCTTCGCTTCATCTCCTCATGGCTCGGTTTGAACGGCGCCTTGACCAGCCTGTTGTAATTCGCATCGGCGGGCTGATCGCACCACAGCATGTCGGACCGGATGCGCTTGATGGGCAGCGCTGTCGGGAGATGGCCGTTTCGTTCGCCGCGCCGGAAGCCGTAGAGCAGTCGCATGGCAGCAATCGGCGTCGCCCCGTCGCCTTCCCGCTTGATCACGGTCCGGCCGCTACGGCCGATCGCGGCGGGCAAGGTGAGCGGGCCAAAACGGACGATGGCTCTGTTTGGCTTGCCCGGCGCGGCACGCACCACGAGCGTTGAGGGCTGCCCATTTCGCTCTTGCCTTGCTTTTTCCATTTTTCTCGCATGTTCTTGAATTGCCTTGGGCTTCGATTGAAACCATATGAGACCCTGGGCAGCAACAGCAGCAGATCGCCAATCCTTGCCAAATGTGGAATTTGGCGTAGGAGTATCTGACCAACGCAAGGACGCACCCGCATGACCGCACGCACCATTCTTCTGGTGGATGACGACGACGACCTTCGCCAGACGCTGACGGAGCAATTGTCGTTGTATGAGGAATTCTCGGTCCTGCAGGAAGCGACCGCGGGCAAGGGCGTCCAGGCTGCCCGCTCCAACCCCGTCGATCTGCTGATCATGGACGTCGGCCTGCCCGATATGGACGGCCGCGAGGCGGTAAAGCTGTTGCGCAAGGGTGGCTTCAAGGCGCCGATCATCATGCTGACCGGTCACGACACGGATTCAGACACGATCCTTGGCCTTGAGGCCGGCGCCAACGACTATGTGACAAAACCTTTCCGCTTCGCCGTGCTTTTGGCTCGTATCCGCGTGCAGCTTCGCCAGCACGAGCAGAGCGAAGATGCGACTTTCACCGTCGGCCCCTATCTCTTCAAGCCGAGCCAGAAGCTGCTGACCACCGACAACGGCCAGAAGATCCGTCTGACGGAAAAGGAGGCGGCGATCATCCGCTACCTCTACCGCGCCGAACAGAAGGTCGTGACCCGCGACGTACTGCTGGAAGAGGTCTGGGGCTACAATTCCGGCGTCACCACGCACACGCTGGAAACCCACGTTTACCGTCTGCGCCAGAAGATCGAGCGGGATCCGTCCAACGCCGAGATCCTCGTGACGGAAAACGGCGGCTACAAGATCATCCCGTAGCATGTCTCTTTCCGACGATATCCATCTGCTGGCGCAGCTTCCGCTCTTCAAGGACATGAACGACGACCAGTTGCGTCTGATTGCCTTCGGCGCGGACCGCCGTGTGATTGCGGCCGGGCAGATGCTGTTCCGTCAGGGCTCGCCCGCCGAAAGCGCCTATGTGATCACGAGCGGCAGCCTTGAACTCAGCGTGACGGGCTCGGATGGCATGGCGCGAACCGAAGCCATCGCTGACCCTGGTGCATTGATCTCGGAGCTCGCCCTTATAACGCTGGTGGAGCGCAAGTTCACGGCAATTGCCCGCGAAGATACCGGTATCATCCGCATCACGCGGGCGCTGTTCCTTCGCCTGATCGAGGAATATCCCTCGGCGGCGCGCATCATGGAAAACCGTATCCGCGACAGCATTGCCGATCTCGCGGCACAGGCCGCAAGCCAGTTTCACCGTTTCAGCTGACGTTTCAGAGGTTGAGATGTACGGTCACCGGCACATGGTCGGACGGCCGCTCCCAACCGCGTGCTTCCTTCAGCACCTCGATGCGCTGCAGATGCGGACCGAGGTCGGGCGAGGACCAGATATGGTCGAGACGCCGGCCCTTGTCGGCAGCTTCCCAATCCTTCGCGCGGTAGCTCCACCACGTATAGAGCTTCTCATTGGCGGGCACATGCTGGCGCATGAGATCGTGCCAGCCGCCACGCTTCATTACCTCGATGAGCCCGTCGGTTTCGACGGGCGTATGGCTGACGATCTTCAGAAGCTGCTTGTGAGACCAGACGTCATGTTCCAGCGGCGCGATATTGAGATCGCCGACGAGAATGGCTGACGTGTTCGGCTCGGCGCTCGCCTTGAGGTTCTTCATCTCCTCGATGAAATCGAGCTTGTGGCCGAATTTCGGATTGATCGTGCGGTCCGGCTCGTCGCCGCCGGCAGGAACATAGAAATTATGCAGGCGGATGCGCCGGTTGCCGCGCTCGAAGACCGCCGAGATATGGCGCGCATCGCCGACATTGCAGTAATCCTGCCGATGATCCTCGGTTAGCGGCACGCGGGAGGCTATTGCAACCCCATGATAGCCCTTCTGGCCGTGGATGATGATGTGCTCGTAGCCCATGGCGCGCAGCGGTGCCAACGGGAAGAGATCGTTCGTAACCTTGGTTTCCTGCAGGCAGAGGATATCGGGCCTGTGCTTCAGCACGAGCTGCTCGACGATCGGCATGCGCAGCCGAACCGAATTGATGTTCCAGGTGGTGATGGAAAAGCTCATGCCATGCCCTTTCAGATCCCTCTGAAAAGGCTTTAGAGCAAAGGTGGCGGCGAGAAAACCGGCCGCAGGCAAAAGCGGCCGGCGATCGACCGAAAAGCGCTACGCATTAGGCTCGAAAATCGGAATCGATCTTCGAGCCTAATGCGTGGATTCGAAAAGTTTGATCGTCCTTTGTGCGCCCAAACTAACGCACGGCATTCTAGTCGCGGTTTGCCGAGGTGCCCTTGATATCCTCATAGGGCACGCGGAAGACGCGCTCGTCGAAGGCAACTCCGGTCTTCACGTTGAAGATCATCACCGACGTGTCCTTGCCCTGGTTGTCGGTGATCGTCCACTGGCGCAGGTCATAGGTTTTCGGGTCGAACATCATCGTGATGGTCGAGCTGCCGAACACCGTATTGTTACCGAGCGAGATCGTCGTCAGATCGGACTCTTGCTTCACACCCTTCACCATGCCGGCGGAAAGGTCGATACGCGGCGCAAGTAGCAGGCTGAGCGGCGTCTTGGAAAGCGGATAGAGATCCCAGGTCTTGAGCTTCACGTTGCCGATCGCGACGTTCCTGCCGTCGGCAATGACGCGCATCGGCGACGGATCGTCATAGTTGAAGCGCAGCTTGCCGGGACGCTCGATGAAGAACTTGCCGCCGGTCTGTTCGCCACGAGGGCCAAACTGCACGAACTCGCCCTGCATGGTGGCGACACCCGAGAAATGATCGGCAATCGCCTGTGCCGTGGCGCTGTTGGCAGCGGGTGCTGCCGCCTGGGCGACCTGGGCAAGAGCGGGAAACGGAACGGCGCTTGCAACGGCGGCAACAGCGAAGACGCCAAGAACGCCACGGCGGGTTACCGGCAGGCCGGAAAATATGGACGCGGAGTTGGTCATGTGAACCTCCTGTATGCGGTCTGCATGCCGCCGAAAGGCGGCGTCTTCAAGGCGCCGCGATCGCCCGGTGAAAGGTAACGGATTACATGCCCCGAGGTTTCCACCGGATGGGCTGCGCCATCAAATATTCTTACCTCAACGGTCGAGGATATCTCCATCCGTCGGCACGAGAATCTCACGTTTGCCGGCATGGTTGGCAGGGCCGATGATGCCTTCTTGCTCCATGCGTTCGATCAGCGATGCCGCACGATTATAGCCGATACCGAGCCTGCGCTGAACATAGGAAGTGGAGGCCTTGCCATCGCGCAGCACGATGGCGACGGCCTGATCGTAGGGATCTTCGGAATCGGCAAGATTTGACGTACCTGCCGGACCGCCACCATAATCGCCGTCCTCGTCGTCATCGGCAGTGATGGCATCGAGATATTGCGGCGAACCTTGCGTCTTCAGGTAGGAGACGATCTCTTCGACCTCAACGTCGGACACAAACGGACCATGGACGCGCTGAATGCGACCGCCGCCTGCCATATAGAGCATGTCACCCATACCGAGCAGTTGTTCGGCACCCTGCTCGCCGAGGATCGTGCGGCTGTCGATCTTCGAGGTTACCTGGAAGGAGATGCGCGTCGGGAAGTTTGCCTTGATAGTGCCGGTGATAACGTCGACCGACGGACGCTGCGTTGCCATGATGACATGGATGCCGGCCGCACGCGCCATCTGGGCGAGACGCTGGACCGCACCTTCGATGTCCTTGCCGGCGACCATCATCAGGTCGGCCATTTCGTCGATGATGACGACGATATAGGGCATCGGCTGCAGATCGAATTCCTCGGTCTCGTAAACCGCTTCGCCAGTCTGCCGGTCGAAGCCGGTCTGCACCGTGCGCGAAATCGTATCGCCCTTGGCAAGCGCCTGCTCGACACGCGTGTTGAAGCCATCGATGTTACGAACACCGATCTTCGACATTTTCTTATAGCGCTCTTCCATCTCGCGGACGGTCCATTTGAGCGCGACGACGGCCTTCTTCGGATCGGTGACGACAGGAGAGAGCAGATGCGGGATGCCGTCATAGACGGAGAGTTCCAACATCTTCGGGTCGATCATGATGAGACGGCACTGTTCCGGTGTCATGCGGTAGAGCAGCGACAGGATCATCGTGTTGATTGCGACGGATTTACCCGAACCGGTCGTACCTGCGACGAGCAGATGCGGCATCTTCGCAAGATCGGCGATGACGGCCTCCCCGCCGATCGTCTTGCCGAGCGCCATTGCGAGCTTCGCCTTGGAGCCTTCGAAGTCGCGTGACCCGATCAGCTCGCGCAGATAAACGGTTTCGCGCGTCTGGTTCGGCAGTTCGATACCAATTGCGTTGCGGCCCGGCACGACTGCGACACGAGCGGCGATCGCACTCATCGAGCGGGCGATGTCGTCAGCAAGGCCGATAACACGGGACGACTTGATGCCGGGCGCCGGCTCCAGTTCGTAGAGCGTGACGACGGGACCGGGGCGAACATGGATGATCTCGCCCTTGACGCCGAAATCTTCCAGCACGCCTTCCAGCATGCGGGCATTCTGTTCCAGCGCATCGGCCGAAAGCGTGGAATCGCGCACGACATTCTTCGGCTCAGCAAGCAGATGCATGGAGGGAAGCTGGAAGCCTTCCGGCCGGATGAACGAACCTTGCGCCTCGCGCTCGACGCGGGCGCCGGGCTTTGGACGGGCGGAGGCAGGAATGACGCGCGGCTCGGGTTTACCGGCCGATTTGGCCGGCGCGCGGATCATCCAATCGTCATCGTCATCATCGGGCAGAATATCGGCCGGACGCCGCGGCATGTCGGTATCGAATGACGGATCGTCGTCCTCGTCCTCATCGTCGTTAAGCGAGATGGAAGGCGCCGAAACGACTCGACGGCTCGAAGCGGCACGCGGCTCCATAGAAGGATCCATGCGCTCGCCGCGCGCTGCGGGCTTGGCGCGCACCGGCTCGTTCAGCGTACCGAATTCGTCATCGTTGAAGTCATAGGGTGATTCGAAATCGCTCTGGCGGCGCTTGCGTGGCCCCATGCCGAAAAGCCGTCGGAAACGCGCCTGGTTCATATACCAGGCGTGCGTCATGGCGCCGCTAAAGGCCATCCAGCGGGACCCATCATCCTCCTCGTCCTCATCACCGACGACACGCACCTTGCTGCGCGTCTCGACATAATCCTCTTCTTCGTTTTCCTCCTCATCGAGTTCGCTGCGACCGACGATGCCGGCTGCAAAGAGCATCATCCACGCGGTCGGGACGGCGAAGATGCAGCCGACGGCGGTGGCGAAAACGCCGGTCGGATAGGCGCCGACGAAGAGTGCGGGAAAACGCAGGATCATGTCGCCGATAACACCGCCGATACCGTTCGGGATCGGCCAGGTGAGCGGTGGCGGGAAACAGCCGATCACGGCGGAGGAAAGTATGGTGCCCACGAGCCAGGCGCCGGCGCGAGCCGGAATACGGCTGATGCGACGGCCGGAAATCAGCGCCAGCGCCCAGGCGACGATCGGCAGCATCGAAACGACGCTTGCGAGCCCCAGGAACTGCATGGCGACGTCGGCAAAGGCAGCACCGCTATAACCGAGTATGTTGGTCGGCAGGTTACCGGTGGCGTAGGAATAGCTGGGATCGGTGACGTTCCATGTCGCAAGCGCCGCGACCGCGAGCGCTAAGACCAGGAAGACCGCAAAGCCGGTGAGGGCCTGGATCTGCCGCAGCATGAATGCCGAGAAGGAGAACCGGTCAGGACGACCATCCATCGCCGGCGACGTGCTTCTTGCCATGTGTCTAACCCGTCCAATGCCTGTGGGCACGCGAATCGCCAATGCTTCGCCGCGCCAAATGCGTCCGCTCCACCTAATCAAAGTAGAGTTAAAGCGATGTTAACCATGCATATGCCGGATCACTAAAAAGAAAAGGGCCCGAACCTGTGAAGGTCCGGGCCAAGAGCGGCTTATGGTTAGATAGGCCGCGACGGGCCGTTCAGCGGCGCCCCTGTGCCGGGCGCCGCAAACCCTGTGATCAAGCGTGGTAGGCGGCTTCGCCGTGCGTTGCGAGGTCGAGACCTTCGCGCTCGGCTTCGACCGAAACGCGCAGGCCGATGATGACATCGACGATCTTATAGAGGATCGCCGAGCCGATGCCCGACCACAGCAGCGTCGTGAGCACGCCCTTGGCCTGGGCCAGGACCTGCGTTGCCGTGCCAGCATAGGAGGCAGCGAAATCGGCCGTCGAGTAGTCGACGATACCGGCGCCGCCGAGGGCCGGGTTGACGAGGATGCCGGTGCCGAGAGCGCCGATGATGCCGCCGATGCAATGGACACCGAAGACGTCGAGGCTGTCGTCATAATTGAACTTGTTCTTCACGACGTCGACGAAGAAGTAGCAGACCGGCGAGACGATGAGACCGAGAACGATCGAACCCATCGGGCCGGCAAAACCTGCCGCCGGAGTGACGGCGACGAGGCCGGCGACGGCGCCGGAAGCGCCGCCAAGCATGGAAGCCTTGCCGCGAGCGAAGCTTTCGACGATGCACCAGGATACGGCGGCGGCGGCAGTCGCGACGAAGGTGTTGATCATGGCGAGCGATGCATAGGCATTGGCTTCGAGGTTGGAGCCGGCGTTGAAGCCGAACCAGCCGACCCAGAGCAGCGATGCGCCGACCATGGTGAGCGTCATCGAGTGTGGAGCCATGATCTCCTTCTTATAGCCGGTGCGCTTGCCGAGCATGATGGCGCCGACGAGGCCGGCGATGCCGGCATTGATGTGAACGACCGTGCCGCCGGCAAAATCGATTGCACCATAGGAGAAGATCAGGCCGGCCGGCGAGGTGTAGGAGCTCGGACCGCCCCAGAACCAGACCATGTGCGCCATCGGGAAGTAGATGAAGGTGACCCAGAGCACGACGAACAGCATGACAGCCGAGAACTTGATGCGCTCGGCGAATGCGCCGACGATCAGGCCGGGCGTGATGCAGGCGAAGGTCATCTGGAATACGATGAACGTGTATTCAGGGATGGCGACACCCTTCGAGAAGGTCTCGGCCAGCGACGAGGTGTTGACGCCGGCGAGGAACGCCTTGGAGAAGCCGCCGACGAAGCTGTTCAGCGAGCCACCATCGGTGAAGGCGAGCGAATAGCCGTATGTCACCCAGATCAGCGCCACGACGGCAGTGATCATGAATACCTGCATCAGAACGGAGAGCATGTTCTTCGCACGCACGAGGCCGCCGTAGAAAAGCGCAAGGCCCGGGATCGTCATCAGGAGGACGAGCGCCGAGGAGACGAGCATCCAGGTATTGTCACCCTTGTCCATGGTGAACGCAGGCGCAGCGGCGGCTGCAGCGGCCGGGGCGGCTTCCTGCGCGAAAGCGACGGCTGGCGCCAGGAGAGCGGCCGAAAGGGCGCCTACCCGTGCGATGTTGGAGGAAAACTTCGAAATTGACATTGGAAATGGCTCCTTGATCTGCCGTTCTTTACAGCGCTTCTGAATCGGTCTCGCCCGTACGGATGCGCACGGCATGGTCGATCGAGTAGACGAAGATTTTGCCGTCACCGATCTGGCCGGTCTTGGCAGATGCTGCGATGGCCTCTACCGCCTTGTCGACGATTTCGGATGCGACCGCGATTTCGATCTTGAGCTTCGGCAGGAAGCTGACCGCATATTCAGTGCCGCGATAGATTTCAGTGTGCCCCTTCTGGCGACCGTAGCCCTTCACTTCGGTCACAGTCAGGCCCTGAATGCCGATCGCCGTGAGGGCTTCGCGGACCTCATCGAGCTTGAACGGCTTGATAATGGCCATCACAATTTTCATCTGGTTTCCCATCCTTCGTTATCCTCGGCGCGGAGCCGACTCTCCTTGCCGCTGACGGTTTCTTGACCAGCGACCGGCGATAGACATTCAAAGGACGTGCCAGATTCGTGACAGCCTATAAGCTATTGAAATATAAAGATTATAATTAAAGGCGCCAATAAACAGGCAAATGATGGGCCAATAAGCGCACAAATAATGCGCAAATTTACAAATATGCATATTATTTATTCATTTGCCTTTTTCCGAATCAGGCCCTCCTGCGCCACCGACGCGATCAGGACACCGGATCGGGTAAAAAGGCTACCGCGAGTCAATCCCCGGGCGCCCGAAGCCGACGGACTGTCCTGTGTATAGAGCAGCCAGTCATCAAGCTTGTCGGGACGGTGGAACCACATGGCATGGTCGAGGCTTGCAACCTGCAGGTTCTGGTCGAAAATGGACGTTCCGTGGGCATGCAGCGATGCATCAAGCAGCGTCATGTCCGAGAGATAGGCAAGCACGGCAGCCTGATAGAGCCTGCTGTCCGGCACGGGACCGGTAGCACGAACCCAGACATCCTGCCGCGGTTCGAGCTTCTCACTCGTAAAATAGTGCTTGAGCGAGACGGGCCGGATTTCGATCGGCCTTTCGCGCTCCCAGTATTTGCGCACCGCCGCCGGAGCATGAGCGAGATACTGTTCCTTGATCTGTTGTTCGCCGAGCAGCGTTTCCGGCATCGGTACCGGTGGCATGGGAATCTGATGATCGAAGCCCGGCTCCTCGATCTGGAACGAGGCCGACAGTGCGAAGATCGCCTTGCCGTGCTGGATCGCGACGGCCCGGCGCGTGTTGAAGCTCGACCCGTCGCGGATACGCTCGACCTGATAGATGATCGGCACGGAGGGATCGCCGGGACGCATGAAATAGGCGTGCAGCGAGTGAATGAACCGCTCGCCTTCCACAGTGCGCTGCGCCGCCATCAGCGCCTGGGCGATCACCTGCCCGCCGAACACACGCTGCCAGCCGACCTGCGGACTGCGGCCACGAAAGATATCGACCTCGATCGGCTCGATATCGAGCGTTGAAATCAATGTTTCCATGGCAGTGGGCTTGCCAGTTTGTTCCGTCATTTGTTCGGCTCCCGGCGGTAGGAAGTGGTAACTTGATGATCTATATAGATCGCATCTGATCGTAGAAAGTAACAGGAGCGGACGATGCTGGACATGCTGGTTGTAGGCGGAGGTTATGTCGGCCTGTCCGTGGCCGTGGCGGTCAAGCAGGCAGCACCGCATCTCAATATCGCCGTCGTCGAGGCGGCACCCGAGCATGCCTGGAAAAAGGATATGCGCGCCTCCGCCATCATTGCGGCCGCGACGAAGATGCTCGAAGTCTTCGGCATCTGGGACGAGATCGAGCCCGAGGCACAGCCGATCACCAAGATGATCGTGACCGATTCCAGGATGTCCGATCCTGTCCGCCCGATCTTCCTGACCTTCGACGGCGAAGTCGCCGATGGCCGCCCGTTTGCCCACATGATCCCAAATGTCGTCATGGTCGGCGCGCTGCGCGGCGCCTGCGAGCGGCTCGGCATCGAAATCCGCCATGGCTTGAGCGCCACCGGCTTGAAGACGGGTGATACCGATATCGAGATCAGCCTGTCCGACGGCAGCACGCTGCAATCGCGCCTGCTGGTTGCCTGCGATGGCGTGCGCTCCAGACTGCGCGATTTTGCAGGGATCAAGACTGTCACTTGGGATTACGGTCAGTCCGGCATCGTCACGACCGTCGAGCACGAGCGCCCGCACCACGGCTGCGCCGAAGAACATTTCCTTCCATCCGGCCCCTTCGCCATCCTGCCGCTGCGCAACAACCGGTCATCTCTGGTCTGGACCGAACGGACGAACGATGCCAATAGGCTCGTCGCCGCCGATGATCTGGTTTTCGAGGAGGAACTTGAACGCCGCTTCGGCCACAAACTCGGCGCTCTCAAGGTGGTTGGCGACAAGCGCGCCTTCCCGCTCAGCCTCACACTCGCCCGCTCCTTCGTCGCGCCGCGCTTTGCGCTTGCCGGTGATGCCGCACACGGCATCCATCCGATTTCCGGCCAGGGCCTCAATCTCGGCTTCAAGGATGTGGCCGCCCTCGCCGAAACCATCGTGGACGCCGATCGCCTTGGGCTCGATATCGGCGCCATCAATATTCTGGAGCGCTACCAGAGCTGGCGCCGTTTCGACACTTTCCGCATGGGCGTCACGACAGATGTGCTGAACCGGCTGTTTTCCAATGACATGGCGCCGATCCGCATCGCCCGCGACTTTGGCCTCGGCATCGTCGATCGCCTGCCCGGCCTGAAATCCTTCTTCATCGGCCAGGCGGCAGGAACGACCGCCAAGGACAATCCGCGGCTGCTGTCGGGGGAAACGATCTGAAATTACTCTTCAGTCTTCGAGTGTGCGCGCTTCCGAGACGAGCATGATCGGAATGCCGTCCCTGATCGGATAGGCAAGACGCGCCTTTTCCGAAACCAACTCGTTGTGCTCGCGGTCATAGGAAAGCCGTCCCTTGGTAAGCGGGCAGACAAGAAGTTCAAGAAGCTTGGGATCGACCCGGCTCAGTTTTTCGTCCATCGCGCCCTCTACTGCAGCACGGTATCGGAATCGCCGAAAACGCGGGCAAGCACGATTTCGGTGATGGCGATCAGCGTTTCCGCCCTCGTCTTGAGATCGGGCGCTTCGAGCAGCGCCTGTTTTTCGGCCGGGCCGAAAGGCGACATCATCGCGAGCGAATTGACGAGGGTGAGGTTGCTCGCCCGCTCCACGCTCTCCCAGTCCGCCTCGAGCTTGTTGGCATCAAGATAGGCCTTGAAAGCCGTCAGCAGCGCGCTGCGGTCAACGGCATCTTCTTCGTTCTCGGCGGAGAGATCTGATATGAACGGCGCGATGCGAAAGCTGCGGAATGGTTGGCCATGCGATCTCTCTTCCAGTAGCCGGAAGCGGCACACGCCCGTGAGCGAGACGATATAACGCCCGTCACCGGTTTCGGCATAGGAGGTAATCCGGCCGAGGCAGCCGACAGCCGCAAGCTCGGGGGCATGCGTCTTGTCTTCATGCTCGCCGTGTGCCGGCTGCACCATGCCGATCAGACGGTTTCCGGTCAGTGCGGCATCGAACATCGCAAGATAACGCGGCTCGAAGATATTGAGCGGCAGCTGCCCGGCAGGCAGGAGAAGCGCACCTGTCAAGGGAAAAACTGCAATTTCATCCGGTAGATCGCCGGGCTTCAGATATCTCGCATTGCCGACTTGCATGAAGACTAGTCCCGCGCTCTCTCGGCGCGCGCATCTGCGGCGCCCGTCCTCACGAGAAATGTGGTGTCCTTGTGTAAAAACGCAAGGGCGGATGCGGCAAACTCAGGAAAACAGGATGGATGAAAGCTTGCGGCGGGCCGAAACCGTCGCCGGATCCTTGAAACCCCAAACCTCGAAGAACTGCAGAAGCTGGCGACGCGCACCATCATCGTCGAAGGCGCGGTCCTTGCGCATGATGGTGAGCAGGTGCTCGGCCGCCTCATCGCGCCTGCCCTCGACATTGAGGATCTTGGCGAGTTTCAGGCGGGCTTCATGGTGATCGGGGTTCAATGCCAGCTCGCGCTCCAGGGCGACGGGATCGCCGAGCTTGCGGGCTTCTTCGATCTGGTCGAGCTTCTTCAGCACCGCTTGGATGCCGGCATCCTTGCCAAGCTCTTCCGGCAGCTCGCTCAGCATCTGGCGGGCCTCGCCATGCTGGTCGGCTGCGATCAGGCATTCGGCCATGCCGGCAAGCGCCTTGGCATTTTCCGGATCGGCCTGCATGACCGCGCCATAAAGCTGGCCCGCTTCGTTGATGTTACCGGCAGCAAGCAGTTCGCCGGCCTGCGCCAGGGCACCTTCGATTTCGGCAGCCTGATCCGCACCCTCAGGACCTGCAAGACGGTCGATGAACTGGCGAACCTGGCTTTCCGGCACCGCGCCCATGAAGCCATCCGCCGGGCGGCCGTTGACGAAGGCGATGACGGCTGGAATGGACTGGATGCCGAGCTGGCCGGCGATCGAGGGATGATCGTCGATGTTCATCTTGACCAGCTTGACGCGGCCTTGACCCTCATTGACGACCTTTTCGAGGACCGGCGTCAGCTGCTTGCACGGGCCACACCATGGCGCCCAGAAATCGACCAGCACCGGCTGGTTGCGCGATTCCTCGAGGACGTCCTTGGTGAAATTCGCCGTCGTCGTGTCCTTGATATAGCCGCCGCCCGCCGCAGGCTGAGGTACCGCGCCATAACTTGCCGTTGCCGACATCTGGTTGCCGAAGGAACCGTTATAAGGATTGTCGCTGCCGCTCATAGGTATCTCCCGCCGCGCCGATCTGCCGGCGTCTCTGATAGCGCTAAAATCGTATGTCAGGACGTCACTTTCAAGACAAGCGGCTTATGCCCAGTCGCCTCCATGAATCGTATCAGATCGGCGCTGGCGATCGAAGTGGTCGCATCGTTGGAAAGCGGATGGCAGTTGATGATGTCATCGTGCATCAGATCCGCATCGAGCACGAAGGTGACATTGTTGCCGGCATCGTTGATCGCGCCGAGCGCGGTAACAGCGCCCGGAATGACACCAAGATATTCCATGAGCTTCTCGGGTTTGCCGAAAGAGACGCGGCCGGAAGCACCGATAAGAGTATGGACCTGCTTGAGGTCGACGGCGGCATTTTCTTCCACGGTCAGCAGGAAATAACGATCTTTCTTGTCCTTCACGAACAGGTTCTTGGTGTGCCCGCCCGGGATCTCATCCCGCAGCGCCACTGATTCGGCCACCGTGAAGACCGGCGCATGGTCCTTGGTGCTGTGGATAATGCCAAGGCCATCGAGAAAGGCGAGAAGATCCTGGCGAGTCTTGGGCTTGTTTTCGGTCATCGTCATTCCATCAGTCAGAAGAAAGGCAGATTGGACTGTCTGCTTACGTCTACCTCGTGAGCTTGGCAATCTTCAGGGCCGACGCTTTGCCCTGCATTCGCGGCGTTTCCGAAGCCGGTTTTCCACCGCTAGAACTTTTCTTCGTTTTTCCGTCATTTCCCTGTTGCATTTGAAAATCGTTTGGGCGATATAGCGCCCGTCGCCGCAAGGTGGCGCCCACGGTCCGCTACTTACTACCCCGGACCGGTGCGGATTTGAGCGGGTGTAGCTCAGGGGTAGAGCACAACCTTGCCAAGGTTGGGGTCGAGGGTTCGAATCCCTTCGCCCGCTCCAGTTTTCCTTTTGTCCATACCGGTGAAGATGTTGCGTAGCATGTGTGGCGACGCTCTTAGGGCTCTTTTGACGTAGCCAATCGGCCACTTCACACCTTTGATGAGATACTGACGGTGCCCGCGATCTCGCTAACAGCGTCCGCTTTCAGTCAGACGATATTCCTTCGGGTGCCTTCCGATCCCGCGGTCCGGCTGCACCACCACCGCAGATCGATCCTCATAAAACCATCGGTCACGGTTTCCTTCACAACTTTCGGCGCCCGATTGATCCTACTCAATGCAAACGACGGCAGTATCTGGCTAGGTTTCCCCACACCTTGCGCAGGCGGACGAGGTCCGCGTCGTTTTACCTCCTCACGACGCATGGTGAACGCCTATTGCCGAGCGCAGTGATGGATTTAAATTAGCAATAGCTAACTCTAATATCTTGAGAGGATATAGCCGGAGTTATATCGACATGCTGGTCAAAGATGTAATGACGACAAAGGTCGTCGGACTATCACCTGACCATAGCGTTCGGCATGCAGCCAAGCTGATGTCCGATCAGCACGTAAGCGGCGTTCCTGTCGTTGACGATGAGGGGCGCTTGCTGGGCGTCATCAGCGAGGGCGATCTGATCCGCCGAACGGAACTGTCAAGCGGCGCATTCGTCCTGAAGGCGGACATGGGAGTTGGCGCCGATGAGAGAGCGAACGCCTTTGTCAAGCGATGCGGCTGGAGAGTGGGTGACGTCATGACGCCCGATCCTGTAACAATCGACGAGGATGCCCCCCTTTCGCGTGTCGCCAGCCTCATGCAGGACCATGGGATCAAGCGCATTCCGGTTCTGCGGGACGGTAAACTGGTCGGCATCGTCAGCCGCGCCGATCTCCTGCAGGTAATTTACTCGGCAAAACCAGACGACACAGCAGCTGGGGACGACGCCATTCGCCGCAGCATTCTTGCTCGGCTCGGTGAAAATACCGGCCTGGAAGGATTGGACGTGTCCGTCACGGTCACTGATGGGATCGTTCATTTTTGGGGCAACGTCGAGACAGCGGCTTGCCGCAGGGCCGCGCGGATTCTGGCGGAGGGCGTCAACGGTGTCCGCGGCGTGGTGGAGCATTTCCCGGAATCTCCTCCTCAATAGTGCCGCAGCATCGACATGAGACTGCACCGGCCTTCATGAAAAGGGCCTCACGAGATTCAGCAATGTCATTTTGATTGGGAGACTCAGATGATTTCGCCCGACACGGCAGTGATGAAAAAAACAGCCTCGGTAGCGTCGCATGGAAAAGCACCGCTCTCTGCCGAGGAACTCCGCCTGATGGATGCTTACTGGCGCGCATCGAACTATCTGTCGGTCGGGCAGATCTACCTGCTCGACAATCCCTTGCTCAAAAAACCCCTCGCACGCGCGCACATCAAGCCGCGGCTGCTCGGCCATTGGGGAACTTCGCCTGGCCTGAACATGCTCTATGTGCACCTTAACAGGGTAATCAGGCGAGACGATCTCAACATGATCTACGTGATCGGCCCCGGCCACGGTGGACCGTCGCTTGTTGCGCATGCCTATCTGGAGGGGACCTACAGCGAATTCTACCCGAATATCGGTCAGGACGAGGAGGGCATGAAACGGCTTTTCAAGCAGTTCAGCTTTCCCGGCGGCATCCCGAGCCACGTCGCTCCCGAAACACCGGGGAGCATCCATGAAGGTGGCGAACTCGGCTACGCACTCAGCCACGCCTATGGTGCAGCCTTCGACAATCCCGATCTGATCGTCGCCTGTGTCGTCGGTGACGGGGAGGCCGAAACCGGCCCCCTCGCCACAGGATGGCATGGCAACAAGTTTCTCAATCCGGCCCGCGACGGATGCGTTCTGCCGATCCTGCATCTCAATGGCTACAAGATCGCCAATCCCTGTTTCCTTGCCCGTATTCCCAGGGAGGAATTGGAGAAGTTCTTCGAGGGCATGGGATATGCGCCTCTCTTCGTCGAAGGCCATGAGCCCGATCAGGTGCAGCAGCAGCTTGCCGCAGCCATGGACACCGCCGTCGCCACGATCAAGACGATCTGGGCGGAAGCGCGGGACAAGGGGAATGTTACCCGTCCGGCTTGGCCGATGATCGTCTTCCGAACACCGAAGGGCTGGACCTGCCCGTCGGAAATCGACGGCAAGAAATGCGAAGACTATTGGCGCTCGCACCAGGTTCCGATGGGCGATATGGACAAACCGGACCATATCAAGGTGCTTCAACACTGGATGAAGACCTACAGACCCGAAGAACTTTTCGACGGCGACGGAAGGCTGCGGGCTGAATTGGCTGCCCTGGCACCGACGGGACATCGCCGGATGAGTGACAATCCGCACGCAAACGGTGGTTTGTTATTACGCGATCTGAAGATGCCGGATTTCCGCGATTATGCCGTCTCGGTGCCCAAACCCGGATCGGTGACCGCAGAATCCGCTCGCGTCATGGGCAAGTTCCTGCGCGACGTGATGAAGCTGAATCTTGGCAACAAGAACTTTCGGCTATTTAGCCCCGACGAGAACAATTCCAACCGTTGGCAGGACGTGCTGGAGGTCACCGATCGTTGCTATATGGCCGAGATCTATCCCGAGGACGACCATCTTTCGCCTGACGGCCGCGTCATGGAGGTCTTAAGCGAGCATCAATGCCAGGGCTGGCTTGAAGGCTATCTGTTGACCGGGCGTCACGGCTTCTTCTCCTGCTACGAGGCGTTCATTCACATCATAGACTCGATGTTCAATCAGCACGCCAAGTGGCTGAAAGTGTGTAACCACATTCCCTGGCGGCGACCGATCGCCTCGCTGAACTACTTCCTGAGTTCGCATGTCTGGAGGCAGGATCACAATGGGTTTTCTCATCAGGATCCGGGCTTCATCGACCATGTTATCAACAAGAAGGCGGAGGTTATCCGCGTCTATCTTCCGCCGGACGCCAATACACTCCTATCCGTTACCGACCACTGTCTGCGCAGCCGCAACTATGTGAACGTGGTTGTGGCCGGCAAGCAGCCCGCGCCTCAATGGCTGACTATGGATGAGGCCATCAAACACTGTGCCGAAGGCCTCGGCATCTGGGAATGGGCCAGCAATGACCGAGGCTCGGAACCGGATGTGGTCATGGCCTGCTGCGGCGATGTGCCGACCCTGGAAACGCTCGCTGCCGTCCAGATGATCCGAGAGCACCTTCCCCAGGTGAAGGTGCGGGTCATCAATGTCGTCAATCTGATGAAGCTGCAGCCGTCGAGCGAACATCCCCACGGGCTTTCGGATCCTGACTTCGATGCGTTCTTCACAAAGGATAAGCCGATCATCTTCGCATTCCACGGATATCCCTGGTTGATCCACCGGCTGACTTATCGGCGAACCAACCATAAAAACCTGCACGTCCGAGGATATAAGGAAGAGGGAACGACCACGACACCGTTCGACATGGTCGTTCTGAACCAGCTCGATCGCTTTCATCTCGTCGAAGACGTCATCGATCGGCTGCCGCAACTTGGCGCGCGCGCGGCCTATTTCAAGCAGGCAATCCGCGGGAGGCTGATTGAACACCGCCAATATATCGAGGCGCATGGTGATGACATGCCTGAGATCAGCAGCTGGACATGGGGTGTCAAGAGCACCGGGAAAGTGAAGGCGGCGACCTCCACGGAAGGGGACAACGCCTAGGCGACGCGTTGCGCGTAAACGATCATACCGGAGGCGTCCGACCAGGGACGCCTCCGGTTGTCCGGCGAAACCATCTGATCTCCTCGGTTACCCTATCATGTCGGAATTACTGTCAACCGATCCCGAATTGAACCGAATGCCGACAGATGAGGACCTCGGTCGACTTCAGTTCACGACATTGCTCTACTACCTGCAATGCACGAATCCGGACAACGGATTGGTCCGCGACAAGACACAGGCAGGCGCACCGGCGAGTATCGCCGCCATCGGTATGGCTCTTGCCACCATCCCCGTCATAGTGGAGCGCGGTATCGTCATTCGCGAGTTTGCCGCCAAGATCGCCCGACGCCGGCTGGAATTCTTGATGTCCTGCCACCAGGGACCGGAACCTGACGCGTCCGGCTACAAGGGCTTCTTCTACCATTTCCTCGACATTGAGACGGGCCGACGAGTCTGGCAGTGCGAGTTGTCGACGATCGATTCGGCTTTCCTGTTCGCCGGTGCTTTGACCGTCGCAGCTTATTTCGATGCAGACACCGAGGATGAGGCGAAGGTTCGCGCACTTGCCAAATCGCTGTACGAGCGCGTGGACTGGAATTGGGCGCGCGACCACGGGGCTACTCTCACCCATGGCTGGCGACCGGAAAGCGGATTCATTCCCTATCGGTGGCGCGGCTATGACGAAGGTCTGCTTCTTTACATTCTCGGACTTGGCTCACCGAGCCACCCTTTGCCGCTGGAAAGCTACACGGCCTATACGGAGAGCTACGAATGGCGGAATATATTCGGTCGTGAACTGCTCTATTCCGGTCCGCTCTTTACGCATCATCTTTCACATATGTGGATCGATTTTCGCGAAATTCGCGACAATTTCATGCGCGAGCATGGCAGCGACTATTTCCAGAACAGCCGGCACGCCACTTTCGTTCAGCAGGAATATGCCATTCGCAATCCGCTGAATTTTAAAGGCTACGGCGAGCATTGCTGGGGTTTCACGGCAAGCGACGGGCCTGGTTGGACCAAACGAAATATAGACGGCATCGACAGGGAGTTCTTCGACTATGTTGCCCGGGGCGCACCCTATGGGCCGGATGATGGGACGGTATCTCCCTGGGTGGTCGTTGCCTCGCTGCCATTTGCGCCGGAAATCGTCATCCCGACCGTGCGAAACTTTGCGCGCATGAAACTTGGCATGACGCGACTTTACGGGTTTAGACCGTCGTTCAACCAGACATATACGACTGGTGACAACAATGACGAATGGTGGGTCAGCCCCTACCATTTCGGGATCGACCAAGGCCCCGTCGTCCTGATGATCGAAAACTACCGAACCGGCCTGCTGTGGAACATTATGCGCCGCTGCGAGCCAGTCGTGGTCGGACTAAGACGAGCGGGGTTTTCAGGCGGCTGGTTATGATGGCCGTGCCGAATCCGCCCCAGTTTCCTGACGCACAACGGGCTTGTGGTGAACGACAGGACAGTGAATGTTGCAGACGACTTGGGTTTTCAAAGAACCAAGCTGCGTGACAGTCAGGCCTTCTGTTTTTGATCGATCCACTTCCAGGAGCCGTCCGGACCATATTCCAGAACGGCATCATACGCCGCGCGTGGTGCACCCGGTTCGGCGAAGTTGACGCACGCAATCCCTCGTTCCGCCAGGAACCCGAGGATTGCGACCAGAAGCTCGTGACCGAAGATGGTATCGGCCTTTTCCAGAACAATGTATGACGGGACGGCTATGATCGCGCTTGCAAGTAGGACGAGCTGTTGTTCGCGCGGCGACAGCAACGTGGACCAGTCCTGCTCGCTGTCCAGGTCGCTGAGTGCCAAATCGCGCGCGAGGCCGAGATCCCTCAGCAAGGCGAGGATTTGGTCATCCGTTGTCTCGATCGAGCGCTCCGGCGGCGCCAGGATTTGGCGCAGAGTTCCCGGACCCGCATAGGCCCGCTGACCGAGAAACCGCACATGTTGACGAGGTGGGATGACGATGCGCCCGGTCCCTGACGCACCAAGTCCTGCAGTAGCCCGGAACAAAGCAGTGCTCGCGGCATCGCCTTCTCCGGCAACGATCACCCGCGTATCGGCCGGGACGAGGACCGACAAATCCTTCACCAATGGCGCCCCTGTCGGAGACGTCAGCGTCAGGCGTTCGTAGCCAAGGCTCCCCTCGGCCTCGATGAGTTCGAGACTGGAATCTGTCTGGCCGCGGAGATCCTCAATCGCTTCCAAAAACGAGCTGATACGCGCCACGACGGTCGCGAAGTTCGAGATCGAGTTGAATTGTGCGACAATAAACGAGAATGCACCGACGAGCATGGCAAAGGCAGCCGCCGACTGTGTGATGACGCCAAATTCCATGTCAGCGCGCATGAACGCCGGCGCGATAATGACGACCGGAATGATCTGTATCATCCAGTTGTAGCCAGTGGCGAAGAAGCCAACATTGCGATTGATGCCAATTATCCGCCTGAAGTTCGTGGCAAGGCTATCAAACTGCTTCAGCAGCCGATCTGCATGGCGTTGCTCCGCGCCCTCGATCATGATCGATTCTGCGTTTTCCCGGACTTGGATCAAGCCGGACCGGAAGGCCGCTTCGCTGTCGAGCTGGTTATAGTTCAAGTCGATCAAAGGCCGTCCCAACACGATCGTCATGAACGATCCGAAGGCCGCGTAGATGACAGCAGTAAAGAAAAGAAGCGGACTGATCAGCCACAACACGCTCGAAAAAGTGAAGACCGTCAACACGCTGCTGAGTAGCATGAGCAGAAAGGAGAGCGTCGTCGTTGTGAACGCTTTAACATCCTCGGCGATCCGCTGATCAGGATAGGAAACTTTACCCTGAATACCGAGCCGGTAGAAAATACCGTCGGTCATGTAAACGCCGATCGCACGACGGGTGAGGTATTCTCGCCAAAGCAAAGCCAGTCGCTCTTCGGCGAAACGGGCAATCACCGACGCGATCGTCGAGGCAGCAAAAGCGCCAGTGTAGAGGACCGCCTGGCGAACAAATTCGGCAGTCTGCCTTTCTGCGATCGCAGTCATGAAGTGCCGGCCGACGAAACTGTTGACGACATTCAGTGCACTGATACCGCCAAAAAGAATAACCAGGGAGGCGAGAAGGAACCCGGCTCGTCCACCGACATCGGATGTCATGAACAATTTAATCGCACGGACGAACCGTGTTGCCGTCAACTTGAGCGGAATTTGCTGCTTGCCCATAGTCACCCCCAACTTGTGTTAGGACGAACTATAGCGCGAAAAACGTGCGGCAGAGAACGGCGCGCGATCGGATGAGCGGGCCTTCTCCATGGCGGTGGTGACACAGGGCAGGAGAGGCACCCAAACGGGACATGACTCGTGACAATCGATCCCGCTCGACATGCGACGCGTTGCATTTATTTGCTATTTTCGCGGATCAAGCAGGTCGCGCAGGCCGTCACCGAGAATGTTGAAGCCGAGTACGGTGACCATGATCGCGAGGCCCGGAAAGAGCGACATGTAGATGTTGAGGCCGAGATAATTGCGGCCATCGCTCATCATCGCGCCCCATTCCGGAAGTGGCGGCTGTGCGCCAAGGCCGAGGAAGGACAGGCTTGCGGCCGACAGGATGACGGTCCCTGCCGTCAGTGTCGACTGCACGATGATAGGGCCGATCGCGTTGCGCAGGATGTAATGCGTCATGATCCGATGGCGCGAAACGCCGAGCGAGATCGCCGCCTCCACATAATCCATCGCCTTGAGGCCGAGCGTCAGGTTGCGGCTGAGCCGGGCATAGACCGGCACCGAGAAGATCGCGATGGCGATCAGCAGGTTGACGAGGCTAGTGCCGAGCACGCTGACGATCAGGATGGCCAGCACGATGCCTGGAAAGGCGAAGAGAATATCCATGCACCACATGATCGCCTGGTCGACATAGCGCCCCGTCATGCCCGAGACAATGCCAAGCGGCACGCCGACCATGATGGCAAGCCCGACGCTGAGGACGACCTCCAAAAGCGAAATACGAGCGCCGTAGAGCACACGCGCGAAAATGTCGCGGCCGTTATCATCGGTACCGAAGGGATGTTCCCAGGAAGGCTCCAGCATGGTCGAAAGCAGATCCTGCGAATAGGGATCGGCCGAGGTGATGAGTGGCGCAAAGATCGCCGTCAGCACGATAATGCCGATAAGCCCGCCGCCGATGGTGATGCCCTTATGCGTCGCAAGCCAGCGCAAGGCGCGGCGCAGGCCGCTGTTGCCGGTCGAAACCTTTTCCGCTTCGCTGATCGCCATCAGTCGAACCTTATCTTCGGATTGAGCGCTGCGATCGTCATTTCGGCCAGGAAATTCATGACGACGACACCGGTAACGGCAACGAGCGTCACACCCTGGATGACCGGATAGTCGCGATAGCGCACCGAATCGACGAGCAAGCGGCCGATGCCAGGCCAGTTGAAGACCGATTCGGTGACGACTGCGCCACCGATCAGGCTGCCGAAATTCAAGCCGACGATAGTGACGATCGGGATCAGCGCGTTTCTTAGCGCATGGCTCCAGTAGATCGAGCTGGGCGCCACACCCTTGGCTCGCGCGGTGCGGATATAATCCTGCGCCAGCACTTCGATCATGCTGGAGCGCGTCATGCGGGCGATGACAGCCATCGGCAGCACCGCGAGTGTGATCGACGGCAGGATGAAACTCTTCCAGGAGGTGGCGCCAAGAAGCGGTAACCAACCGAGACTGACGGAGAAAGTGTTCATCGCCATCAGCGCCAGCCAGAAATTGGCAATGGAAGCGCCGGCGATGGCAAGCAACATCACGGCCTGGTCCGGCCAGCCATGCCGGTAGATCGCGCCGATCATGCCGGCCGGCACGCCGATCGCAATCGCCAACAGATAGGCAGTGATCGCAAGACCCAGCGTAAAGGGCATCCGCTCGGCGATTTCATCGACGACGGGCAGCTTCGACTTGAGGGACATGCCGAGATCGCCCCTGACGGCGCCATAGGCAAACGACCCATATTGTTCGGCGATGCTGCGATCGAGCCCCAGGCGGGCGCGCATATTATCGACCGCTTCCTGCGTGGCTTCGGGGCCGGCCATCATGCGGGCCGGATCGCCGGGAAGCGCGCGGATGGCGATGAAGATGAGCAGCGACACGCCGATCAGAATCAGCGGCAATGCGAGCAGCTTCTTGAGGATATAAGCTTTCATCGGACCGTCATTGTCAGTGAATCAGGCGGGCGGCGCAATGCGCGGCCCGCCTGGTTACGCATCAGTCCTTGGTGGCTTCCTTGACCACGACGAGGCCGCCGGGAACGACCCAAGTGCCCTTCACATTGTTGCGGGCAGCATAGAGATCCTGCGTCGTATAGAGGAGAACGTGCGGTGCCTGCTCGTTGACCTCCTTTTGGGCATCGACATAGATCGCGTTGCGCGCTTTCTCGTCCAGCGTCGAAGCTGCCTTGTCGATCAATCCATCCAGCTTCGGATCGTTGAAGAAGCCGAGATTGGCGCTGGCCGGCGAAGCACTGGCCGAATGGTAGAGCGGGCGGAACTGCAGGTCGGCGCCATTGACGCCCGAAGACCAGGAGGCAATTACAGAACCCGTATTGGCGGCCGCCTTGCCGGCAGGATCGGCAAAGGCCGCCTTCGACCAGACGCCGCTTTCCATGCGCTGCACATCGAGCTTCACGCCGGCCTTCGCCCACATGGCCTGCAGCAGTTCGCCGATGCGTGCCTCGGGCTCCTGCACGATGGTCGTCATCGAGAAGCCATCAGGATAGCCGGCATCGGCGAGCAGCTTCTTCGCCTTGTCGCCGTCATAGGTGTAAGGCGCAAGCGTCTTGTCATAGCCGGGTGTGACCGGCGCCAACGGCGAATTTGCCGGCGTCGCATTGCCCTGCATGATCGCCTTGACGAGACCGTCGCGGTCGGTCGCATAGTTCAGAGCCTGGCGCACGCGCGCATCGTCGAGCGGCTTCAGTTTGGTGTTGAGCGAAACCCAGAACACTGCCGAGCCGTCTGATTTGCTGACCTTCATGTCCGGATTGGCTGCGAGCTGCTTGGCAAAGGCCGCCGGCAGCGGGTTGACGATATCGGCATCACCCGTCTGCAGCGCCATGTTCATGACCGACGGCTCGGCCGTCCAGGTCCACTTGATCTCGTCGGCACCCTTCGGCGCGCCTCCCCACCAGTCCGCGTTCTTCGTTTCCAGCACATATTCGCCGGACTTGTATTCCTGCAGCTTGTAGGGGCCGGTGCCGACGGCCTTGCTGCCGATCGTGCCGGCAGCATCCGCGGTCGGGCTGACCATGAGGCAGGCGCCTGTAGTCAGCAGCGCGAGAAAAGCCGGATAAGGCTTCTTGAGCTTGAACTGGACCGTGGAGGAATCGACGGCGCTGACGCTATCGATGAAGGTCCGTAGGCGACCGCTGGCGGCAAGACCGCGCTTGGTAT
The DNA here is from genome assembly GCF_000281145.1 of Rhizobium sp. CF142. Classification (NCBI taxonomy): domain Bacteria; kingdom Pseudomonadati; phylum Pseudomonadota; class Alphaproteobacteria; order Hyphomicrobiales; family Rhizobiaceae; genus Rhizobium; species Rhizobium sp. CF142. Next base: position 80,296 of record NZ_AJWE01000020.1, read on the forward strand.
CGAGATGGCGGGTAAAGTTCTTCACCACGGCATCGGCATCGAAGGGCGTGCCGTCATGGAACTTCACGCCCTGGCGCAGTTTGAAAGTCCAGACGATGCCGGCGTCATCGCTCGACCATTCCGTAGCGAGCGCCGGCTGCAGGCTCAAATCCTTGGCGCGGGAAAGCAGGCCCTCATACATCGGGTCCAGAACGGCGGCGGTAAACGTCGCCGTCTGATCACCCGGATCCATCGAGCGCGGCGCTTCTGTCTGCATGACCGTCAGCGTGGAAGCGAAAGCCGAAAACGGCGCAAACAGCGCTCCGGCGACAGCGCAGCTCAATGCGAAATGGCGAGTACTGATAAATCTCTTGCGAATGATTTCCATTGGTTCACCCTCTTGTTGATTCTTGAAACCGGCTCTCTGGTCGGCTTTGATCAATTTTGTAATTTATTTTGGTTGATTGGTTCATTTTGTAAACTTATTGTCAAGGCAAAATAGCACGTCGGCAGATCGGGAATTTGTATGTTCAATTCGTCGCAGCGCGAGCTCCTGCGGGTCATAAGCGAGTCCGGCCCCTTAAGCCGGACCGATCTTGCTTCCGCGATTGGGCTCAGCAAAGCGGCGATGAGCGGCATTGCCCGCGAGCTGATCGATCGCGGCGTCCTGCACGAGACGGAGACCGTCTACGGCCAGGGCCGGCCCTCCGTGCTGCTCGACCTGAAACCCGAATGCGCCTTCTTCATTGGCATCTCGCTTCTTGAAGATCCCGCACCGATGATCCTCAGCGATCTCAACGGCAATATCATCGCCCGTCAGCAATTGCCCCATTCCCGCGATCCCAAGGTCATCGCCAATGCCATCGCCTATGGCCTGCCGGAAATCCTGAAGGGCCACCCGCAGGCAAGCTCGAAGCTTGCCGGCATCGGCGTAGCACTGTCCGGCTTCGTCGATGAAAAGCAGGCAACCTGCGTGCAGTCCACGCTGCTTGGCTGGCAGGACGTGCCGCTTGCTGAAATCATCCGTCAGGCGAGCGGCGTCGATACCTTCATCGAAAACGACGCCAAGGCCGTCGCCGTCAGCGAGAAGCTGTTCGGCATTGCCCGCGATACGCCGAATTTCTCGGTCGTCTCGCTCGGAGACGGCATCGGCTGCGCCCATTTTATCGACGGCAGGCTCTATCGCGGCAATCATGGCGGTGCGGGCGAAATTGCCCATGCAACGATCGATCCCGGCGGCGCGCCCTGCCGCTGTGGCAAGCGCGGATGCCTCGACACCGTCGCCTCCATGAAGGCAATCAAGGAGATGGCGCGGGCCGCCGGCCTGAAATGCACTTCGCTGTCCGAGCTGGAAGAGGAAGCTTCACTCGGCACCGCCGAGGCGATCGCCATCATCCACAAGGCCGGCGCAGCACTCGGTCTGGCGATCTCGCATCTGATCCAGATGAATGATCCCGGCATGATCCTCGTCACCCACGTCGAGGGCTCTTTCGACGGCCTGTTCGGCACCGTTGTGCAGCAGGCGATCGAAGCCAATGTTCTTCCGCGTTACGCCGGCCAGACGCCGATCCGCACCCGCCGCGTCGATAGTGACGTCTGGGCGCGGGGCGCTGCCAGCATCGCCGCCCATAATTTTCTGATTGGTCCCAATATAAGCTGAGGTTTCCCATGCGCATCGCCGTTGGTGGCATTCATATCGAATGCAGCACGTACAATCCCGTCCTGAACGAGGAGAAGGACTTCCGGGTGGTGCGCGGCGAAGGACTTCTGGACACACCTTATTTTGCATTCCTGAAGGATTACGAAGCCGAATTCCTGCCGACGGTCCATGCGCGTGCCATTGCCGGCGGTCCGGTCGCCCGTCACACCTACGAGGCCTTCAAGGCGGAGTTCCTCGAGCGCCTGAAGCCACTGCTGCCGCTCGACGGCCTCTATCTCGCCATGCACGGCGCCATGTATGTCGAGGACATGGAAGATGCGGAAGGCGACTGGATCAGTTCCGCCCGCGCGCTCGTCGGCGACGATTGCACGCTCTCGGCAAGCTACGACCTGCATGGCAACGTCACCCAGCGCATCCTCGATGCGCTCGACATGTACTCCACCTATCGCACTGCGCCGCATATCGATGTCGAGGAGACCATGCGACGCTCGGTCTCCATGCTGGTGAAAAGCCTGAAGACGGGCGTGAAGCCCACCCTGCTCTGGGCGCCGATCCCGGTCGTCCTGCCGGGCGAACGCACCAGCACCGTCGATGAACCGGCAAAGAGCCTTTACGCCGAACTGCCCGGCATCGATGCGCTCGACGGCGTCTGGGATGCTTCGCTGATGGTCGGCTACGTCTGGGCCGACGAACCCCGCGCCACCGCTGCCGCCATCATGACCGGCACGGACCGAACCGTACTGGAGCGCGAGGCAAAGCGTCTGGCAAAGGCCTATTGGGACGTACGTGAAGAATTCATCTTCGGCTGCGAGACCGGCTCGATCGAGGAATGCGTCGCCAAGGCGATCGCTAGCCTGACCGGCCCCGTCGTGCTTGCCGAATCCGGCGACAACCCGACTGGCGGCGGCGTGGGCGACCGAGCCGACGTATTGGCCGAGTTGATTGCAAAAGGCGCCACCGGCGTCGTCTTCGCCGGCATCGCCGATAAGGTGGCCACCGAAACCTGCTATGCTGCGGGCGTCGGTGCCACTCTGGAGCTGACGGTCGGCGCCTCGCTCGATACCAAGGGCAGCAAGCCGGTGACGGGACGCTTCATGGTAAAATTCCTGCACGAAACCGCTGACGCGGCCGACCGCCAGGCCGTCGTTTCCATCGGCGGCATCGATCTGGTGCTCTCTGCCAAGCGCCGCCCCTATCACAACATCGTCGATTTTACCCGCCTCGGTCTTGATCCGCACACGGCAAAGATCGTCGTCGTCAAGTCGGGTTATCTCTCGCCGGAACTCGCACCGATCGCCAATCCCAACCTCATGGCGCTCTCGGCCGGTGTCGTCGACCAGTTCGTCGAGCGCCTGCCGCGCCTGCGCAAAGAGCACCCGACCTATCCTTTCGACAAGGATTTCAGCTTCGAGCCGCAGGCTTTCCTTTCTGCGCGCTCCGCGAACCGCTGAGGTTTGAAAGACGAACCAATTGATTTTTGGTACCGCATGCTTGCCTGGCGTGCGGTTCTCGTCAAACCGTGTGCGCACCTTTGGATCTGCCGTAAATCCAGGCCATTAGACCAATAAACAGGCAGATATTTATTTGCACAAAAAAGCGCTTGACGATGCCATTGATTTGGTTTGCATTGAACCAATATTAAATTGGTTCAGTCAGCCATGGATGAAGCACAAGGCAATTCGAACTATGCGCTGGAGAAGCTGAGGGCTCTCCTGCAGTCGGATAGTCTCGATGCCGATGGCAAGCTGCCAACAGAACGTACGCTCTCCGAAATCCTCGGCGTCAGTCGCCGCTCCATCCGCCGCGCTCTGGAGGTACTGGAAGCCGAAGGCCGCATCTGGCGCCGGCAAGGCTCCGGCACCTTTGCCGGCAAGCGGCCGGATGGCTGGAGCAACCATGTCGATTCCATCATCGCCGACACCGATCTCATGGAGATCATGGAAGTGCGCTTGCGCGTCGAACCGCAGCTCGCGCAGCTTGCCGCCATACGCGCCAAGGCAGCCGATATAGAGCGCATGTATGATCTGGTGAAAAAGATCTACGAAAGCACGGATGCCGACGGCCGCGAACTCTGGGACGGCGCGCTGCATCGCCAGATTGCCCAATGCGCCGGCAACTCATTCTTTCTCACGATCTTCGACGTCATCAACCGCGTGCGCCAGGACGAAGCCTGGCAGGCGATCCGCGAGCGCGCCCGCAGCGCCAGCCGCACGCGCGAAGTCACCCATGGCCAGCACACGGCCATCGTCGACGCTATCGCCGCGCGTGACCCAGGAAAGGCCGGCGAAGCCATGCGCCAACACCTGCTGACGCTGCAGGAAAGCCTCATCCGCATCACCTCTCTCGACCACAGCGAAACGGAGGTCGAGAAGGAGCCCACCTGAGCGGGGAAACGGCACGGCGGAGATAACCGACGGCTCGACACGACAAACGTGAAACAAAAACATAACAGAGGAGAATGAAATGAAATTCGCCAGATTGCTGACATCAGCCGCAGCGGCAGCGCTTTTTGCGCTTCCCGCTTTCGCCGTCGAACTGAAGATCGGCCTGCAGGACGACGCCGACGTGCTTGATCCCGCGCAGTCGCGCACCTTCGTCGGCCGCATCGTCTATACTGCGATGTGCGACAAGCTCGTCGACGTCTCGCCCGACCTGAAGATCGTGCCGCAGCTTGCGACGGAATGGAACTGGTCGGCCGACGGCAAGGCGCTCACCATGAAGCTTCGCCAGGGCGTGAAGTTCCAGGATGAGACGCCCTTCAACGCCGAAGCCGTCGTCGCCACCATCGAGCGCAACATGACCCTGCCGGAATCGCGTCGCAAGAGCGAGCTGAGCTCCGTCCAGAAGGTCGAGGCGTCAGGCGAATATGAAGTCAAGTTCACGCTGAAAAGCCCGGACGTCACCCTGCTGGCCCAACTTTCTGACCGCGCCGGCATGATCGTCTCGCCGAAGGCCGCGAAGGAACTCGGCGCGAAGTTCGGCGACCATCCGGTCTGCGCAGGCCCCTTCAAGTTCGTCGAACGCGTCCAGCAGGACCGCATCGTGCTCGAAAAGTTCCAGGACTACTGGAACAAGGACAATGTCTTCATCGACAAGCTTACCTATCTGCCGATCCCGGATTCGACCGTACGCCTCGCCAACCTGCGCTCCGGCGATCTCGACATGATCGAACGCCTGGCCGCAACCGACGCCGAGACGGTCAAGAGCGATCCGAACCTCGTCTACAAGGATGTCGTCAATACCGGTTGGCTCGGCATCTATGCCAATGTCGGCAACGGTGCGCGCGCCGACAACCCGCTGGGCAAGGACAAGCGTCTGCGCCAGGCCTTCTCGCTGGCAATCGACCGAGATGCCGCCATGCAGATCGTCTTCGAAGGCACCGGCGTTGCCGGCAACCAGCCCTTCCCGCCGAGCAGCCCGTGGTTCGACAAGGATGTCCCGGTTCAGGCTCGTGACGTCGAAAAGGCAAAGGCCCTCGTCAAGGCTGCAGGCTTCGATCGCGTGCCGGTCGAAATGCAGGTTCCGAACAGCCCGGTCACGATGCAGATGATGCAGATCATCCAGTCCATGGTTGCTGAAGCCGGTTTCGATGTCAGCCTGAAAGCGACGGAATTTGCGACCCTGCTCAATGAGCAGACCGCCGGCAACTACCAGCTCAGCCGCTCCGACTGGTCCGGCCGCGTCGATCCTGACGGCAATATCCAGCAGTTCGTCAGCTGCGGTGCCGGCCTGAACGACAGCAAATATTGCAATGCCGATGTCGACAAGCTGCTGAACGAGGCTCGCCAGTCCCCTGACGATTCCGTGCGCAAGCAAAAATATGACGCCGCGACCGCAATCCTCAATGACGATTTGCCGATCATCTTCCTTGGCCACCAGTCCTGGATCTGGGCGCTGCACAAGAACATCACCGGCTTCGTTGCTTCGCCCGACGGCATGATCCGCCTCGTCGGCGTGAAGAAGGAAGGCTGATAGCCACACGCCTCAGGGACGCGGCGACCCTCGCCGCGCCCCGCTGATGGTATTGGAGCGCCCATGTACAGGTTCATCGCCAAGCGGCTGCTGGTCGCCATTCCAACTCTGCTGATCATTTCGGTCTTCGTCTTCTCGCTGCAGAAACTTCTGCCGGGCGATCCGGTTCTGGCCATGGCCGGCGAAGAGCGCGATCCGCAGGTGCTGGAATTCCTGCGGGAAAAATATCACCTCAACGATCCCGTCCCCTACCAGTATTTCTACTGGCTCGGCTCGGCACTGAAGGGTGATCTCGGCATTTCGCTGCGTACCAACCAGCCGGTGCTCGAACTGGTGGCCGAAAAGCTGCCGGTCACCATCCAGCTTGCGATCATGTCGATGATCTTCGCCTTCGTGATCGGCGTGCCGATGGGCATTCTGGCGGCAGTCAAGAAGAACACGATCATCGATTATCTCGCCAACATCATCGCATTATCCGGCCTGTCGATCCCGAATTTCTGGCTCGGAATCATGCTGATCCTGCTGATTTCGGTGAACCTCGGCTGGTTGCCAGCTTCAGGCTACGAGCCCTTCTTCTCCAATCCGCTGCGCTCGATCCAAACCATGCTGATGCCCTCCTTCGTGCTCGGCAACGCGCTCGCCGCCACGTTGATGCGCCACACCCGTTCGGCAATGCTGAGCGTCTTGAGCGCCGACTACATCCGTACCGCCCGCGCCAAGGGACTTCCGGAAAGCTCCGTCGTGCTGGAACACAGCTTCCGCAACGCGGTTCTGCCGATCGTCACACTGACCGCTCTGCTTTTCGGCGAACTTCTCGCCGGTGCGGTCCTCACCGAGCAGATTTTCACCATTCCAGGCTTCGGAAAACTCATCGTCGATGCCGTCTTCAACCGCGATTATGCTGTCGTCCAGGGCGTCGTCATCTGCACGGCGATCGGCTTTATCCTGATGAACCTCGTAGCCGATGTGCTCTATGTCCTTCTCAACCCGCGCATGAGAGCTTCGCTATGACCGCAATCGATCAAGTCGCAGCCGCGCCCGTCACGTCTGCAGAGCAGCGTTCGCCGAGCCGCGCCTGGCGTAAGCTGAAAGCCAACAAGGGTGCGCTCGTCGGCCTCGCCATCATCGCCTTCTTCGCCATCCTTGCCATCATCGCGCCGCTCCTGCCGCTCCCCGATCCGAACGCCACGAGCTGGTCGACGATCCGTAAGGCGCCGTCAGCGGCCCATTGGCTCGGCACCGATGATATCGGCCGCGATATTCTCTCCCGCATGATATGGGGTGCGCAGGCCTCGCTGATGGCCGGCGTCTTCTCGGTGGCGATCGCCGTTCTCATCGGCGTGCCCTTCGGCCTGATCTCAGGCTATTTCGGCGGCTGGATCGACATGATCATCTCCCGCATCACCGAAGCCTTCCTGGCGATGCCTTTCCTGATCACCGCGATCGCGCTTGCCGCCTTCCTCGGCCCGAGCCTCAGCAATGCGATGATCGCGATCGGCCTTTCGGCCATGCCTATCTTCGTGCGGCTGACGCGTGGCCAGGTACTGGCGGTCAAGACCGAGGAATATATCGAAGGCGCGCGCTCCATCGGTCTTCGCCATTTCAGCATCATCACCCGCTACATCCTGCCGAATGTTTTCGCACCAATCCTCGTGCAGGCGACGCTGACGATCGCGACCGCCATCATCGCCGAAGCCAGCCTCTCCTTCCTCGGCCTCGGCCAGCAGCCGCCGGCGCCAAGCTGGGGTTCGATGCTGAACGTTGCCAAGAACTTCCTGAGCCAGGCGCCGTGGATGGCGATGTGGCCAGGCATTGCCATCTTCCTCGTCGTTATCGGTTTCAATCTCTTGGGCGACGGCCTGCGCGATGCGCTCGATCCGCGCGAAGCATGACCCTTCGAAAGGACATATGAAATGACCACATTCACGACCCGCCCCGAAATTCTGGGCACATTCGGCGTCGTCACCTCAACGCATTGGATCGCCTCTGCCGTCGGCATGAGCATTCTGGAAAAGGGCGGTAACGCCTTCGATGCGGCTGTTGCTACCGGCTTCACCTTGCAGATCCTCGAGCCGCACCTCGTCGGCCCCGGCGGCGACATGCCGGCGATCATCTATTCGAAGAAGAAGGACAAGGTCGAGGTCATCTGTGCCCAAGGCCCTGCCTCGGCAGGCGCCACTATCGAGCACTATACGTCCGAGGGCCTGAAACTGATCCCCGGCGACGGCCTGCTGTCAACCGTCATTCCCGGCTCCTTCGACGGCTGGATGCTGATGCTGCGCGACTACGGCAGGCTGAGCGTGCGCGACGTGCTGGAGCCGGCAATCTATTACGCCGAAAACGGCCATCCCATGCTGCCGCGCGTCTCCGCCACCATCACGGGTCTTGCCGAATTCTTCGAAAAAGAATGGCCGACCTCCTACGAGACCTGGGTGCCGGGCGGTTCGGTTCCCGAACCGCATTCCAACTTCAGGAACCCGGTTCTCGCCGAAACCTGGAAACGCATCATTTCAGAAGCGGAAGCAAAGCAGGGCCGCGAGGCGCAGATCGAAGCGGCCCGCAACGCTTTCTATCGCGGCTTCGTCGCCGAGAAGATCGCAAACTATCTGAAGACGGCCGAAGTGATGGATGCGAGCGGCAGGCGCCAC